>DMID01000143.1:4901-10776 GCA_003449195.1 Lysobacteraceae bacterium
CTGATCTTGGCCTGCTTGGCGATGCCGTTCTGTTCGATGTAGTTGGTCAGCGTGCGGGTCAGCGCGGCGCGGAAACCGGCCAGGTGCGTGCCACCATCCTTCTGCGGGATGTTGTTGGTGAAGCAGTACATCGTTTCCTGGTAGGCATCGGTCCATTGCAGGGCCACGTCCACGACGATGCCGTTGCTTTCGCCGGTCACCGAGATCACGTCCGGGTGCAGCGGCGTCTTGGACTGCGACAGATGCTCGACGAAGCTGCGGATGCCGCCTTCGTAGTGGTAATCGTCGCGGCGCCCTTCCCCGCGCTCGTCGATCAACGCGATCTTGACGCCCGAATTGAGGAAGGACAGCTCGCGCAGGCGCCGGGCGAGGATTTCGTAGTGGATCTCCACGTTGCTGAAGATTTCCACCGCCGGCTTGAAGCGCAGCGTGGTGCCGCGCTTGTCCGAGGGCTCCAGCCGCTTGAGCGGGTAGACCGGCTCGCCCAGCTGGTATTCCTGCTGCCAGTGGTAACCGTCGCGCCAGATGTCCAGCCACAGGCGCTCGGAGAGCGCATTGACCACCGACACGCCCACGCCGTGCAAGCCGCCGGACACCTTGTAGCTGTTGTCGTCGAACTTGCCGCCGGCATGCAGCACGGTGAGGATCACCTCGGCCGCCGACACGCCCTCTTCCTTGTGGATGTCCACCGGGATGCCGCGGCCGTTGTCCGACACCGCCACCGAGCCGTCCGGCAGAATCCGCACCTCGACCTGATTGGCATAACCGGCCAGCGCTTCGTCGATCGAGTTGTCGACGACCTCGAACACCATGTGATGCAAACCGGTACCATCGTGCACGTCGCCGATGTACATGCCGGGCCGCTTGCGGACGGCTTCCAGGCCACGCAGGACGGTGATCTTGCTGGAATCGTAGGTGCTGCCCGGCTGCTGCCCGGACTCGGATGCGGTATCGGTCATTCTGTCGCCATCGGCTTGCGGGACGGGCGGCGCCATGCCCCGCGGTAAAGGACGGGCCAGTATAACAGGGGCTGCCCGCCCCCCTTCTTGCCGATGCCGCCATGCACGGGCGGCATCCGGGGCTGCCCGGATCAGCGGTGCTCCACAGTTCCGTGTTCCACGTGGAACACCTGCAATTGCCGATTCCGCTCGATTTCGAACATGGCCTGCGGCAATTCCGTTGCGGTGACGAATACCTGTGCCGGATGCGCGAGCAACCAATCCAACACACGCTGCTGATGCTCACGGTCCAATTCCGAAGCCAGATCGTCCAGCGCGATCACCGGCCAATCGCCGCGCTGCAGCGCGTAATCCTCGGCCTGCGCCATCAGGCAGGCCAGCGCCGTCAGTTTGGCCTGTCCGCGAGACAGTGCATCGCGGCCGGGAATGGCCTGGAAACCGACGCTCCAATCCGCACGATGCGGGCCGACGCTGGTATGCCCCATCTGGCGATCCCTGTCGCGGGCCAGCAGCAAGGCATCCGCCAGAGACATTTCGTGGCGGCGCCATCCAGGCGTGAAACCGAGCTCCCGCAAGCCCAACGACGGAGCCAACGTGGCCGCCAAGGCGACGGCCCGTGTCTGTATCCGCTCCACATACGCCTGTCGCCGACGCGTCAGCGGTTCCCCCGCCTCTGCCAGTTCCCGGTCCCACACATCAAGCAAAGATGAACCGGCACCGGATTTCAGCAGCGCATTGCGCTGTTTCAAGGCACGGGCATAGCGGCGGGACACTGAGAGGAAGTCCTGTTCCACGTGGAACAAGCCCCAATCGAGAAAGCGTCGGCGCGGCTCGCCGCCACCATTGACCAGCGCATGGCTGCCCGGCTCGAACGTCACCACGGCCAAGGCCGCACACAATTCGCCCAGATGAGTGACCGGCATGCCATCCAGCTTGCCGGTCCAGTCCTGGCCCGTATGCCTGATGCCGGCCTTGCGTGGAAGGCTGGCATCCATCTCTCCGGCAACCGCAGCTTGATCGGACCCGGATTGGCGGGATTCCCGCCACTGCACGAAAACCTCGATGGCCTCCTTGCCATCGCGTATCAACCCGTCTCGAACCCGGCCCCTGAAGCTCCGGCCATATGCCATGACGTGCAGGGCTTCGAGCAGGCTAGTCTTGCCGGCACCATTGCGGCCGGTGATCAGGTTCAAGCCGGGAGCGGGTTCGATGCCGGCATGCTCGAATCGGCGGAACTCCCCCAGCTGCAAACGCTCGACCCACATCACCGACTCCTCATGTGAAAACGCCCGGATCTCTCCGGGCGTCTTGCGTGTTCCACGTGAAACATGTCCAAACGGCGACGCGTCAGAGACGCAGCGGCATGACCACATGGCGCGAGCGCGAATGGCCGGCTTCACGCACCAGCGCCGACGAATTGGCATCGCGCAATTGGATCACCACATGCTCGTCACGCAACGCATTGAGCGCATCGAGCAGGTAATTGACGTTGAAGCCGATGGCCAAGTCGGACACCTGGGTTTCGGCCTCGACCTCTTCCTGCGCCTCCTCCTGCTCGGGATTGTGCGCGTTGATCTTGAGCTGGCCAGGCGAAACCTCGACCCGCACGCCGCGGTACTTCTCGTTGGAAAGGATGGCGGCACGTTGCAACGAAGCCCGCAGGGCTTCGCGGTCGATCTGCACTTCCTTGTCGGCTCCGATCGGGATCACCGCTTCGTAATCGGGGAAGCGGCCATCGATCAGCTTGGACGTGAAGGTCACATCGTCGCGCTTGACCCGCAGATGGCTGCGGCCCACCTCCAGCTCCAGTTCGCGATCGCCGCCTTCGAGCAGACGCTGCAACTCGGAAACACCCTTGCGCGGCAGGATGATCTGTCGCTTGCTGCCGATCGGGTTTTCCAACTCGGCTTCGCACAAGGCAAGCCGGTGGCCATCGGTGGCCACGCAACGCAGGGTCTTGTCGCGCAGATCGAACAAAAGGCCGTTGAGGTAATAGCGCACGTCCTGCTGCGCCATCGCGAACGAGGTGCGCTCGATCAATTCTTTCAGGCCCGCTTCCGGTACCACCACACGCTCGGTGGCTTCCACCTCGTCGACGGACGGGAAGTCGTTGGAAGGCAGGGTCGCCAACGTGAAGCGGCTGCGGCCTGCCTGCACGGTGACCTTGTCGCCGGACTGGCTCAAGGTGACCCGGCTGCCGTCCGGCAGGGCGCGCACGATTTCGAACAGCTTGCGCGCCGGGATCGTGGTTTCGCCGTCTTCTGCATCCTCGACGGCAGCCCGGGACACCATCTCCACTTCCAGATCGGTGCCGGTCAAGGACAGTTGGCCGTTTTCGACATGGACGAGAAAGTTGGCCAACACCGGCAAGGTCTGGCGTCGTTCGATCACGTTGACCACTTGGGCCAAGGGTTTCAGGAGGGCTTCGCGTTGCAGGCTGAAACGCATGGGGTCCGTGCCTCTATGCTTTTAAGATGTGGAATAAATCTAAAGCTTGGTGGTGATGAAGGCGGTGGATTACCTGAAAAACGATGATAACTTTTTGATTTTCATCGTTTTTATTGGGTTCCATTGCTCGGGATTACTGGGCCTGGGGGTGGGGGGAATCCTGTGGACAGATTCGTGCCTCGGGCCGACCTGCTGAATTGTCCACAGATTCTCCTCCGAAAGTGCACGAAATTTCCCGAACCTTGTCCCCGCCCTGCTTCCATCCCCTTATACAAGGATGGCCGCGCCCGCGCTTCACTCGCTGAGCTTGCGGATCAGCTTGTCCCAGTCCTCGCGCAGCTTGCCGTCGGTTTCCATCAAGGTGCGGATCTGCCGGCAGGCGTGCAGCACCGTGGTGTGGTCGCGGCCGGCGAAGGCGTCGCCGATTTCCGGCAGGCTGTGTTCGGTCAGTTCCTTGGACAGCGCCATCGCCACCTGGCGCGGGCGTGCCAGCGAACGAGTGCGGCGCTTGGACAGCAGATCCTTGACCTGCAGGCCGTAGTAGTCGGCCACGGTCTTCTGGATGTTGGTGATGCTGATGGCCTGCTGCTGGGCACGCAGCAGGTCGCGCAGGGTTTCCTGGGTGAACTCGACGGTGATCGCGCGGCCGGTGAAATTGGCCCGCGCCGCCAGGGTGTTGAGTGCACCTTCCAGGTCGCGCACGTTCGAGCGCATCTTCTTGGCGATCAGGAAGGCCACGTCGTCCGGGATCTCGGCGCCGCGCTCGCGCGCCTTGGACAGCACGATGGCCGCGCGGGTCTCGAAATCCGGCGGGTCGATCGCCACCGACAAGCCCCAGGCCAGCCGCGACTTCAGACGTGGTTCCAAGCCTTCCACTTCGCGCGGGTAGCGGTCGCAGGTCAGGATGATCTGCTGCTTGCCGTCGAACAGCGCATTGAAGGTGTGGAAGAACTCTTCCTGGGTGCGGTCCTTGCCGGCGAAGAACTGGATGTCGTCGATCAGCAGCGCATCCACCTGCTGGAACTGGCGCTTGAACTGGTCCATCGCCTTGTCCTGCAGCGCCCGCATCATCGCGCTGAAAAATTGCTCCGAGCGCAGATAAAGCACCTTGGCGGCAGGGTTGTCCTGCAGCATCGCGTTGCCGGCGGCGAACATCAGGTGGGTCTTGCCCAGGCCGGTGCTGCCATACAGCAACAAAGGGTTGTGGGCGCGGTCGCCTGGCTTCTGCGAAGCCTGCCATGCGGCGGCGCGGCCAAGCTGGTTGCTGCGGCCTTCGACGAAGTTGTCGAAGGTGTAGTGCGTATCGAGGTGACCCTTGAACTGTTCCACGGGCGTGGCTGGCGCCTTGCCCATCGCGGCGGCATTGCCTGTCGACGGGGCGGCGGTTTCGGCAGCCTGGGCATCGCGCGGTTTCGGTCGTGAGCCGATTTCCAGTTCGACCGTGCCCGAACCGGCGTAATAGGCCAGCAATTCGCGGATGCGCGAGAGGAAGCGTTCGCGCACCTGGTCGACGATGAAGGCATTGGGCGCGTAGAGGACGACATCGCCGCCGCGCTCTTCGGCCTGAAGGGGTTTCAACCAGGTGTGGACGTCTTCGGCCGGCAATTCGGCTTCAAGGCGTTCCAGGCAAAGCGGCCAAGCATCCATCTGTTTGTATCGCCAGAAAAACGCGGTTTGGACGGGAAAACAGCGCGCCCGCGAGTCGCGGCCACGGTCCCGGACGGGTCAAGGGAGGCCGGTCAGCCTACCATCGAGGCGCCGGTGGCGGAACCTTCCAGCCACACTTTGTGAACAGATTGGTCCACAAGTTGCCCACATGGGGCACAGACATCCGGTGATGTGGGTGCTTGACGTGAAATCGGACCGGCCGGTAGAATCGCCGATTCTTTCAGTCTCACTTTCGACGAGGCCCCGTCATGGCCACCAAGCGCACCTTCCAGCCCAGCAACCTCAAGCGCAAGCGCGACCACGGCTTCCGTGCCCGCATGAAGACCGCCGATGGCCGCAAGGTCCTCGCCCGCCGTCGCGCCAAGGGCCGCAAGCATCTGAGCGCGTGATTCGCGCGGCGCCGTCCGTGGCGCCCGTGATCCCGGCAGCAATGAATACCGACCCGCGCATGCGATTCCCTCGCACTGCGCGGGTTCGCGTGTCTGCGCAATACGCACGCGCCTTCGAGCAGGGCAAGCGGCTTTCCGATCCGTTGTTCGGCCTGCATCACCGGGCCGATGCCGGCGTGCCCGCACGTCTGGGCATGGCTGTTTCGCGCAAGGTCGATACCCGCGCGGTGGTCCGCAACCGGATCAAGCGCGTGCTGCGCGAAACCTTGCGTCCGTTGCTGCCGGCCATGCCCGGCGGCGATTACGTGTTCGTTGCCCGTTCGGCCGCCGCCAAGGCCGCCGCACCGCAGCTGCGTGCCGCCATCCACGGCTTGCTGCGCCGTGCCGGTGCGTTGCCGCCCCCGTCCCCGG
>DMID01000115.1 GCA_003449195.1 Lysobacteraceae bacterium
GTCGGCGCGCAGGCCGGACAGGAAGCCGAGTGCGTCCACCATCAGCGACTTGCCGGCACCGGTTTCGCCGGAAACGACGGTCATGCCGGGGCCGAAGTCCAGTTCGCTGGCACGGACGACGGCGAAATCCTTGATCGAGAGCCGGGTAAGCATGGGGACATAGTGTAGTGGCGATGCCCAGCCTGCCGGCAGGGTGTCGCAACGGCCGAGACGGATGCGGCCGGCTTGCAGGGGGCGGGCGTTGCCGCTATGTATCCGTGCATGAAGGCCGCGTCTTCCCGTTCAGGTGAATCCCCGCTCGACCCGCGCGCCCGGCAATTGCTGCGCACGCTGATTTCCCGTTACATCCGCGACGGCGAGCCGGTGGGCTCGCAGACGCTGGCCCGGCACGCGGGTCTGGACGTGAGTTCGGCGACCATCCGCAACATCCTGTCCGAGCTGGAGGATGCCGGGCTGCTGGCTTCGCCGCACACTTCGGCCGGGCGGGTGCCGACCGCGCAGGGTTACCGGATGTTCGTGGACAGCCTGGTGCAGATGCAGCCGCCGGACGACGGCGAGCTGGCCCGTCTGCGCGGCGAGCTGCCGGCCGGTGCCGGCACCCAGGCGCTGCTGGGCAGCGCGTCGGAGCTGCTGTCGGCGATGACCCATTTCGTCGGCGTGGTCAGCGCGCCCAGCCGCGAGCAGTTTGCCTTCCGCCACATCGATTTCGTGCCGCTGGATGCCGGCCGGGTGCTGGCCATCCTCGTGTTTGCCGACAACGAGGTGCAGAACCGGGTGATCGAGCCGCGCCGTGCCTACGGGCCGGGCGAGCTGGAACAGGTGGCCAATTACCTCAACGCCCATTTTGCCGGGCGCGGCCTGTCGGAGATCCGCGCCACGCTGCTGCACGAGCTCCGGCACGCGCAGCGCGAGATGGAGAGCCTGCTGGCCCGTTCGGTCGATCTGGCCGAGCAGGTGCTGGTGCCCGATGCCGCCACCGACATGGTGGTGCGCGGCCACACCCGCCTGATGGGCGTGCAGGACCTGTCCGATCTGGACCGTCTGCGCGAATTGTTCGAAGCCTTTGCCCGCAAGCGCGAAATGCTGCAACTGCTCGAGCGCACCAGTCTGGCGCCGGGCGTGCGCATCTTCATCGGCGAGGAAACCGGGCTGGCGCCGCTGGAGGCGGTATCGCTGGTGTCCGCTCCGTATGCGGCGGCCAACGGCCGCGTGCTCGGCGTGCTGGGGGTGATCGGCCCCCAGCGCATGGCCTACGGGCGGGTCATCCCGCTGGTGCAGGCGGCCGCCGATGCCCTCGGCGCCGCTCTCGACCCCGCCGCGCCTTGAAAGGCGAAAGGCCGCCCATATACGAAGCCGAGGAAGGCGGCGGAGTTGCCGCCGGGGATGCCCGAAATGAACCAAGACACCCAGGAATTCGATTCCGACAATCAGCCCGAGCCGCAAGGCCCGGTCAACCCGCTGCAGGACGAGCTGGACACCCTGCGCAGCGAGATGGCGTTGCTGAAGACCGAGGCGCTGCGCGAGCGCGCCGACCTCGAAAACCAGCGCAAGCGCATGGCCCGCGACGTCGAGCAGGCGCGCAAGTTCGCCAACGAGAAGCTGCTCGGCGAGCTGCTGCCGGTGTTCGACAGCCTCGATGCCGGGCTCACCGCCGCCGGCACCGAGCCGAGCCCGCTGCGCGAGGGTCTGGAAATGACCTACAAGCAGCTGCTCAAGGTGGCGGCCGACAACGGCCTGACCCTCGTCGACCCGACCGGCCAGCCGTTCAACCCGGACCATCACCAGGCCATCAGCCAGGCCGAAGCGCCCGAAGGCGTGGCCCCGGGCAGCGTGGTGCAGGTGTTCCAGAAGGGCTATCTGCTCAACGACCGCCTGCTGCGCCCCGCGCTGGTGGTGGTCGCCCGGCAGGACTGAGCCGCGCGATCGACGGCATCGATCGGCCCGCAAGACCGCTTGAATCGCCGGCCGCCGCCCCCATCCAGACACCATCGCCCGGCACGCTGCCGGGCCAACCAACTCATCAAACCTTCATTCAGGAGCCACCCACATGGGCAAGATCATCGGCATTGACCTGGGCACCACCAATTCCTGCGTCGCGATCATCGAAGGCGGCAAGGCCCGCGTGATCGAGAACGCCGAGGGCGACCGCACCACGCCTTCCATCGTCGCCTACACCAAGGACGGCGAAGTGCTGGTCGGCGCGCCGGCCAAGCGCCAGGCCGTCACCAACCCCAAGAACACCTTCTACGCGGTCAAGCGCCTGATCGGCCGCAAGTTCACCGACGCCGAGGTGCAGAAGGACCTCGACCACGTGCCGTACGGCATCATCGCCCACGACAACGGCGATGCCTGGGTGCAGACCAGCGACGGCAAGAAGCTTGCCCCGCAGGAAATCTCCGCGCAGGTGCTGGGCAAGATGAAGGCCACGGCCGAAGCCTTCCTCGGCGAGACCGTCACCGAGGCGGTGATCACCGTGCCGGCCTACTTCAACGACAGCCAGCGCCAGGCCACCAAGGACGCCGGCAAGATCGCCGGCCTGGACGTCAAGCGCATCATCAACGAGCCCACCGCGGCCGCGCTGGCCTACGGCCTGGACAAGGGCGACAACAAGGACCGCAAGATCGTGGTCTACGACCTGGGCGGCGGCACCTTCGACGTGTCGGTGATCGAGATCGCCAACGTCGACGGCGAGAAGCAGTTCGAGGTGCTGGCCACCAACGGCGACACCTTCCTCGGCGGCGAGGACTTCGACAAGCGCGTCATCGATTACCTCGTCGAGGAGTTCCAGAAGGACCAGGGCATCGACCTGCGCAAGGATCCGCTGGCCCTGCAGCGCCTGAAGGATGCGGCCGAGCGCGCCAAGATCGAGCTGTCGTCCGCGCAGCAGACCGAGGTCAACCTGCCGTACATCACGGCCGACGCGACCGGCCCGAAGCACCTGAACATCAAGCTGACCCGGGCCAAGCTCGAGGCGCTGGTCGAGGACCTGATCAAGAAGTCGATCGAGCCGTGCCGCATCGCGCTCAACGATGCCGGCCTGCGTGGCAGCGACATCAGCGAGGTGATCCTGGTCGGCGGCCAGACCCGCATGCCGAAGGTGCAGGCGGCCGTGGCCGAATTCTTCGGCAAGGAACCGCGCAAGGACGTCAACCCGGACGAGGCCGTGGCGCTGGGCGCCGCGATCCAGGGCGGCGTGCTGGCCGGCGACGTCAAGGACGTGCTGTTGCTGGACGTCACCCCGCTGAGCCTGGGCATCGAAACGCTGGGCGGCGTGATGACCAAGATCATCGAGAAGAACACCACCATCCCGACCAAGGCCTCGCAGGTGTTCTCCACCGCCGAGGACAACCAGTCGGCGGTGACCGTGCACGTGCTGCAGGGCGAGCGCGAACAGGCCCGCTTCAACAAGTCGCTGGCCAAGTTCGACCTGTCCGGCATCGAGCCGGCCCCGCGCGGCCTGCCGCAGGTGGAGGTGTCCTTCGACATCGACGCCA
>DMID01000019.1:0-1185 GCA_003449195.1 Lysobacteraceae bacterium
GGCGCTCAGGCGCCAACCGTGGCCATGGCCGAGGGCATGGGCAAAGCTGGCTTCGCCGCCGGCACGCTCGATCAGCAGGTCCAGACCGCGCGATGCGGCATCGGGCTGGTCGAGCAGGGCATCGATGCGCCAGGCCAGCGCCAGGTCCTGCAGTCGGTTGAGGTGGCGCGCGCTGGCAAAGCGTTCCAGCTGGTCGAGGCGGGCCATCGTGGCATGCAGGCCGCGTTCGTGGCGCCGGGCAAGGGTCAATGCGGTGGCATGTGCCGCCGCGAGCACGTCGATGCGGCCATCGTGCTGTTCCAGGTAGGCGATGGCCTCGTCCAGCCCGGGCTCCGCTTCGTCGGCATGGCCGGATTCGCAGCGCGCTTCGGCCAGCAGGCAGCGCGCCATGGCCTGCAAGGTGCTGTCGGCACTGGCCGGTTGCCGTTCGCCGAGCACTTCGACCTGTCGATAGAGCGCGATCGCTTCGGTCACCTGCCCGCGATAGAACAGGCTGTGACCCAACGCCAGCCGGGCATAGCCTGCGCCGATCTCGCGGCCGGCGCGCTGCATGATCTCCAGCGACAGCCGTGCCATGCGTTCGGCATCGTCGAAGCGCCCGCGTTCCAGACAGGCCGAGGCGCTGATGCACAACAGGCTGCCGCGCCCGATGTGGTCGTCCTCGTCCAGCGCGGCGGCCTGCGTGGCGATCCGGTCCGGGCCCTGCGGATCCTGTGCGATCTGGTCGAACAGGCCGCGCAGCATGGCGACGAGAACCACGTAGTCGCGTTCGTGTGGTGCGCGCAATGTGTCGGGCAGGTTGCGGAAGCGTTCGAGCAGGTGCTGGGCTTCGGTCAGCTCGCCCTGCTTGATGCGCAGGCACACCGAGGCCATCAGCAGGGCCGGGTGCGTGGGCAGCACGTCGGCGGGGAATGCGGCCAGCAGCGCGCGGACATAGCCGCTGCCGTGCTGCAGCAGCAATTGCCAGCCGCCGGCTTCGGCCACCGTGCGGGCCGCCAACGGCGCATCGCCGCCGGCGACGGCATGGCGCACGGACTCCAGCCACAAGCCCCGTGCAGCATGGGCATGGGCTGCGGCGATGTGCAGGGCCGGCAGGCGTTCGGGGTGGTGGCGCTGCAGCTGGCGATGCAGGAAATCGGCGAACAGCGGGTGGTAGCGATAGCCGGCGCCATCGCCCAATGGCAC
>DMID01000019.1:1255-10625 GCA_003449195.1 Lysobacteraceae bacterium
GGACAGCAGCAGGTCGCTGTCCCGGCGGCCGCGCACGGCATCGGCCAGGGCAGCGTCGAAACGTTCGAGCAGCGATGTCTGCAGCAGGAATTCCTGCGCGTCCGCGGGGAGGTCGGCAAACACCTGCTCGGCCAGATAATCGGTGATGCCGCAGGCCTGCCCGGAAAAGCCTTCCAGGTCCTGCCCGCGCCTGTCGTCGGCATCGAGCCACAACGAGGCGAGCTGCAGCGCGGCCGGCCAGCCTTCGGTGTGCTGTTGCAGACGGGCAAGGACGGTGGCGGGCAGGTCGCCGCCCAGCATCGCGCGCGCCTCGTCATCGTCCAGGGGCAGGGCGCGGGCGTCGATCCGTTCGAGGCAGCCGCGCGTGGACAGACGGGCCAGCGGCAGCGCCGGCGGGGTGCGGCTGGCCAGCAGCAGATGCAGGCGCGGGCCGCCATGTTCGACCAGTCGGGTGACCAATGCATCCAGTTCGGGGCTGGCCGCACGGTCGTAGTCGTCGAGGATCAACACCACCGGCCGGGATATCCGGCCGAGCACGCCGAGGATGGTCGAGACGGCGGTCGGCACGTCGAAATCGTGGCGTTGCTCCAGCAGGGCTGCCGGAAACGCGCTGGCCGGCACGCCGGCCACGATGAGGGACATGGCGACATAGGCCAGAAAACGCGCTGGTTCGCCGTCTTCCTCCTCCAGCGACAGCCAGGCCGCGTGATTTCGGGCTGGCGCTTGCCGCAGGCGCTGGTGCCATTGTGCGAGCAGGGTGGTCTTGCCGAACCCGGGTGGAGCCAGCAGCAGGGTCAGCGGCAGGTCGGAGGCCTGTTCGAGACGCTCGAGCAGGCGCACGCGCGCGACGGCATTGATGCGCAGGCGGGGTGGTTCGAGCTTGTCGGGCAAGACCCAATCGGGTGTCGGCGACGCAGCCTCCTGCTCGCAGGCGGGGAGGACGCGCAGATTGATGGGCGTGACGGGCTTGAGCATCGTGGGGGGACGGAAGCCGGCGACAGGGGCGGTCACCGCGCCATTGGCCGCGATGACCGCAAAACTGGGGTCCGCCGTGTCGTTCCCTTGTCCTCGACAGGACGGTGGCCGGATCGAGGGACATCGATTCTTTCCGGGCCATGTCATTCCGTTGACATCAGGGACAAGATTTACCCGCCAGCGGGACAAATGTCAAAAGTCATGCCCCATGCCGTCTTCGTTGAAACGGTTCAGCCGGCCGCCATGCGGAAGGCTTGCCGCGCCGCCGACAGCGTGGTTTCCAGCACGGCCGCGCCGTGGGCACTGGAGACAAAGCCGGCCTCGTAGGTCGAGGGAGCGAGGAACACGCCCTGTTCCAGCATCGCGTGGAAGAAGCGGTTGAATGCGGCGACGTCGCAGGCCGTGGCCTGGGCGTAGGTCTCGACCTTCTCGCCGGTGAAGAACAGGCCGAACATGCCGCCGACCTGATTGGTGGTGAACGGCACGCCGGCTTCCTGCGCGGCGGCTTCCAGCCCGCGGCACAACGTGGCGGCGGCGGCGGACAAGCGCTCGTGGAAGCCCGGTGCCTGCACCAGTTCGAGCATCGCCAGCCCGGCGGCCATCGCCACCGGGTTGCCGGACAGCGTGCCGGCCTGGTAGATCGGGCCGGCCGGAGCGATCTGTTCCATCAGGTCGCGGCGACCACCATAGGCGCCCACCGGCATGCCGCCGCCGATGACCTTGCCGAACGTGGTCAGGTCCGGGGTGATGCCGTAGTGCGCCTGCGCACCGCCCAGCGCCACGCGGAAGCCGGTCATCACCTCGTCGAGGATCAGCAAGGCGCCGTGCTGCGTGCACAAGTCGCGCAGGTGCTGCAGGTAGCCGGGGCGCGGCGGGATGCAGTTGGCATTGCCGACCACCGGCTCGACGATCACGCAGGCGATCTCGTGGCCGATTTCGTCGAACAGCGCGGTGGCGCCATCGAAGTCGTTGTAGCTGAGCGTGGCAGTCAGTTCGCTCAGGGACGCCGGCACGCCGGGCGAGGTCGGCACGCCGAGGGTCAGCATGCCGCTGCCGGCCTTGACCAGGAACGAGTCGCCGTGGCCGTGGTAGCAGCCCTCGAACTTGACGATGCGCTGGCGACCGGTGGCGCCGCGTGCCAGACGGATGGCCGACAACGTGGCCTCGGTGCCGGAATTGACCATGCGCACCATCTGGCAGGACGGCACCAGCCGGGTGATGGTCTCGGCCATGGTCACTTCCGCAGGGCAGGGCGCGCCGAAGGACAGCCCGTCGCGCACGGCCTTCTCCACCGCTTCGCGCACGGCCGGATGGTTGTGGCCGACGATCATCGGCCCCCACGAACCGACGTAATCGATGTAGCGGTTGCCATCCACGTCGTACAGGTACGGGCCGTCGGCGCGCTGGACGAAAAACGGGTCTCCGCCCACGGACTTGAAGGCACGCACCGGCGAATTGACTCCACCGGGTAGCAGGGTGAGTGCACGTGCGAACAGGGCGTGGGAACGGTCGTGATTCATGCGGGGCCTCGGATGCGTGATGGAGCGGGCGGAACGGACGACGCGCCCATTGTCGGCGGATGGCGGGTTTCGGCCTACCCGGTGGCCGGGCACCTACCCGCCCGGGCAGTGTCGAAATGTGCCCGTCTGTTACAGGCTTTGACGGCGGAGATATGCAGATGACGGATGGTCATTGGGCATGTTCCCGCCCCGAACACATTGTGTCCTTTCGGGCAGGGCGGGGTACACCCCGGATGCCCGGCGAGGTCTTTTTGAATTTTCCTGGGGAGAGAGCGTCGGATGAACAAAACGATCCAAAAGCATGCCTTGGCCTTGGCCCTGGTCGTGGCCATCGGCAGCGTGCAGGCGCAGTCCACCACCGGCAGCATCGTCGGCAGCGTGGCCAACGGTGCCGGCAAGACGGTGCTGGTGGAGAACACCAGCAGCGGCTTCAGTCGCGAAGTGCAGGTTGACGAGCGTGGCCGCTACAGCGTGGCCAATCTGCCGCTGGGCACCTACAAGGTGACGGTGAAGCAGGATGGCGCGGCGGTGGAAAGCCGCGAAAGCATCGGCCTGACCGTGGGTGCCAGTACCGACGTGTCTTTCGGCGGGAGCACGGCCGGCGTGCAGACGCTGGATGGCGTCAGCGTGAAGGGAGCGCGTTCCGTACCGATCGACGTGACCCAGGTTGATACCCGCACGGTTGTCAGCGCCGAGCAATTGCAGCAATTGCCGCTGGGGCGTTCGGCCGAAGCGATCGCGTTGCTGGCGCCGGGCGTGGTCAACAACGGAGGCAGCTTCCGCAATGGTCCGTTGGGCGGGTCGATTCCCAGTTTCGGCGGGTCGGCGGCGTCGGAGAATGCGTACTACCTCAACGGCTTCAACACGACGGCGACGGCCAACAACCTCGGCGGCCTGACGCTGCCTTATGGTGCGATCGACCAGCAGGAAATCTTCACCGGTGGTTATGGCGCCCAGTTCGGTCGGTCCAACGGCGGCGTGATCAACCAGATCGGCAAGCGCGGCAGCAACGAATGGCATTTCGGCGTGGCGACGGCATTCGAACCCGATGCATTCAAGGCCAACCAGAAGGATCTGTACTGGCGGCCTGACAGCCAGTCCTCGACCGTCAGCAATACGGCATACAAATACGCCAAGTCGGCCAATGGCCTTTACCAGCCGCTGAGCGAGAACCGGGCCACGTCCAACACCTACAGCGCATATGTCGGCGGCCCGATCATTCAGGACCGGCTTTTCTTCTTCGCTGCTGCTGAAAAAGTCGATTCCCACGGCACCAGCATCGATACCAACCGCGACATCGATCTGGGCAAAAGCTATGGCCAGACCGACTACGAGTACACGCAGAAGCGTTGGTACGGCAAGCTGGATTGGTACATCACCGACAACCATATCCTGGAAGTGACGGGCGCCAGCGACAAGTACACGACCAACGGCAAGGTCTACAACTACGACTACATCAATCGCAAGCGTGGGGCTTACCGGACCAACGAGGACGAGAACAAGGCCGGCCCGACGCTGTATTCGGCCAAGTACACGGGCTACTTCGGCGACAACATCACGGTGAGCGCGTTGTACGGCGAGATGAAGACGCCGGACGAAATCACGCCTTACAACTACAGCGCAGCCAATGGGCCGTTGATCGGCGGCACGGCGTTGCAGAATCCGGCATATACCGGCGGCACGCCTATCGAGGGTGCGCAAAAGGTCACCACGATCTACGACCCGGACCGCGAGTACGAGAAGCGCAACCTGCGCCTGAACCTGGAATGGCGCATCGGCGATCACGCCATCAGCTTGGGCGTGGACAACCAGAATCTGAAGGCAACCAACACCGGTACGGTCGCATCCGGCCCCGGCTATGCGTGGAATTATGGCAAAACGGCCGACCCCTACGGCACGGCACCGGGCGCGAACGGCTTGATCAGTCAGTCGGCCAACGAGGCCGGTGGCAAGGGTGCCCCCAGCCCGGGTTTGGTCGATCCGATCTACGGCGCTTCCGGCTATTACGTCACCAAGGACACCACCAGCGGATTGAACTCGTATGACGCCAAGCAGAAGGCGTACTACATCGAGGACAAGTGGCAGGTCACCGACAACCTGTTGCTGAACTTGGGCGTGCGCAAGGACGAATTCACCAATTACGTGCCGATCAGCCACGTGCCTTACATCAATGTCGATGCCTGGTCGCCGCGCCTGGGCTTCAGCTGGGACGTGCACGGCGACTCCAGCCTCAAGGTGTTCGGCAACGTCGGCCGTTATTACCTCGGCCTGCCGCTGTCGGCGGTCTCGCTTTTCACCTCGTCGGTGTCCAAGACCGAGTACTTCACTTACAGCGGCATCAATGCCGACGGTACGCCGATCATTTCCAAATCACTGGGGCCGGCGGTATCGGCCAACTCCCGTTTCGGTCGCGCATCGGATCCGAATGCGGCCGTGGTCAAGGACATCAAGGGCGAGAATCAGGACGAGGTGATCCTCGGTTTCTCGCAGACGCTGGATATCGGTTGGGTTTACGGCGTTCGCGGCACCTATCGTCGCCTCAATGACGCGATCGACGACCAGAACTTCGATACCGACAACCGCGGCCTGGTCAACTCCGCCGCCGCGCAGGGCGTGGACATCGACTGGACCCGCACGGCCGGTGCCGAGCTGGTCAACCCGGGCAAGACCAATGTCTGGAACGTGTACGACACCAGCGGCAACCTGCGTCAGGTGACGGTGACCCGCGAGGCTGCCGGCTTCCCCAAGCTCAAGCGTAATTATTCGGCGGTCGAGTTCAATCTGGAGCGGCCGTTCGACGGCAAGTGGTACGTCAAGGCCAACTACGTGTGGTCGCACAGCTACGGCACCACCGAGGGCCAGTTGCGTTCGGACCTGTGGCGCAGTTCCACCGGGACTTCGCTCGGCACGTCGGGCAGCTACGGTGGCCAGGCATCGGTGTCGACCACGCAGAGTTGGGACCACGCGGCATTGATGGAGCACGTCAATGGTGATCAGTCCAACGACCATCGGCACCAGATCAAGGTCTACGGTTACTACCAGCTCACCAGCGAGTTCGGTGTTTCCGGAAACCTGAGCATGATTTCCGGTGCGCCCAAACACTGCCTCGGCAATTATTACGGCACCGACTACAGCGGCAACGACCCAGCCGGTTATGGTGGCAGCGCGGTCACCGGCGGTCCTTACCACTACTGCTACGACCCGAAGACCAACACGGGTACGCCGTCGCCTCCCGGTTCTCACGGTCGCATGCCGTGGATCAACCAGCTTGATCTCGGCTTGACCTTCAAGCCGCAATTTGCCGAGGGCAAGCTGGCGGTCAATCTCAACATCTTCAATGTGCTCAACGCGCAGAAGCCCACCAACCTGTATCCGTTCTCGCAATTGCCTGACGGCACGCAGAATCCGTTGTACGGCCAGCCGGTGGCCTACCAGACGCCGCGCTATGCCCGCGTAACGGTCAGCTACGATTTCTGACCGCGCGACACCCCGGCCCGTTGCGTGACGGGCCGGTTCCATCCTCGGCGCGGGCGTCGGTCTAATGGCTGGCGTCCGCGCCTTTGCATGCAAGGAACAAGAATGCCGAACACTTGCCTCCGCTTGTTGGCCGTTTCCCTTTCGCTGGCATTGGCCGGCTCGCTGCAGGCCGCCGACACCACGAAGTCCGCCCGCGCGCTGCACGACACGTTCCCGGTGCTCGACACCCATCTGGATACACCAGCCAACCTGGCGCGTCCGGGCTGGGACATCACCGAGCACCACCATTACGAAGACGATGGCACCCAGGTGGATTACCCGCGCATGGCCGAAGGCGGGCTGGATGGCGGGTTCTGGGTGATCTACACAGGGCAAGGGCCGCGCACGCCGGAAGGCAACCTCAAGGCGCGCAATTTCGGGCTGCAGCGGCTGGCGCAGATCCGCGAAATGGTTGCCGCGCATCCGGACAAGTTCGAGCTGGCAACCAAGCCGGAAGACGCCGCGCGCATCAAGGCCGCCGGCAAGCGCGTGGTCTACATCAGCATCGAGAACGCCTATCCGCTGAGCGAGGACCCGAGCCTGATCGACGCTTATTACACGCTCGGCGTGCGCATGCTCGGGCTGGTGCATACCAGCAACAACGACTTTGCCGATTCCTCCACCGACCCGAAGGGCCCGGAATGGCACGGCATCAGCCCGAAGGGCAAGGCGCTGGTGACGCGTGCCAATCAGCTGGGCATCCTGATCGACCAGTCGCATGCCTCCGACGACGTGTTCGACCAATTGCTGGAAGTGTCCAGGGCGCCGATCATCCTTTCGCACACGGCCTCGTTCGATCTCAACGGCCACCCGCGCAACATCGACGATGCACGCATCCGCAAGCTGGCGGCCAAGGGGGGAGTGATCCAGGTGAACTCGCTGTCGGGTTACCTGATCCCGACCAGCAAGGACCCGGAGTACATGAAGGAAATGCGCGCGCTGTATGCCGAAGCCGGCAGCCGGCGCGAACTCACGCCCGCGCAGCGCCATGCCTTGATGGACAAGCGCAAGGCGATCGATGCCAAGTACGGCGTCAAGACGGCCACGCTCGACGATTACATGCGCCACATCCTGCACATCATCGAGGTGGCCGGGCCGGAGCATGTCGGCTTCGGTGCCGACTGGGACGGTGGCGGCGGCGTGACCGGGCTGGAAGACGTCTCGCTGCTGCCGAAGATCACCGAGCGCCTGCTCAAGGCCGGCTACAGCGAAAAGCAGGTGGCCGGCATGTGGGGCGGCAACGTGCTGCGCCTGCTTGGCGAAGTGCAGGCGTTGGCCGATCCGAAGGCGGTGGAGGCATTGTGATGCCCACGTTCGTGCGAAGGCCGCGTCTGTACACGGGTGCGGCGGCAGGCATGTTTGCCTGCGTGCTTGCCGCTGTTTCCATGCTGTCATCGGCTGCGTTTGCGGCACCGAGGGCATCGGCTCTGCAAACCGTGGCCGAGCAATCCGGGTTCGTCCGTACCGGTCGCTACGACGAAGTCGAGCGCTTGTGCACGGCCTTCACTGACGCGTATCCCGATGCGGTGCGCTGCCTGAATTTCGGCACTACGCCGGCGGGCCGGCCGCAGCTCGTTCTCGTCGCCACGCGCAGCGGCGTCTTCGATCCGGAAACTGCGCAGGCGCGCAAGTTGCCGGTGATCCTCGTGCAGGGCGGCATCCATGCCGGTGAAATCGAAGGCAAGGATGCCGGTTTCCTCGCGCTGCGGCAGATGCTGGACGGACAGGCCGCGCCGGGGGCGCTGGACAAGGCGGTGCTGCTGTTCGTGCCGGTGTTCAACGTGGACGGGCACGAGCGCTTCGAGGCATGGAACCGCCCCAACCAGCGCGGCCCGGAGGAAATGGGCCGGCGTTCGACCGCGCAGAACTACAACCTCAACCGCGACTACATGAAGCTCGACGCGCCCGAAATGCGCGCGATGCAGGCGCTGTTGCGGAAATGGGACCCGGTGCTGATGGCCGACCTGCACACCACCGACGGCGCCCAGTTCCGGCCGGACGTGGCGGTGCAGATCGAGCCGCTGCATGCCGGCGACGCCGAACTGGCAACGCAGGGGCAGGCATTGAGCGATCGCCTGCTCGGCGCATTGCGCAAGCAGGGCGCGCTGCCGCTGCCGTGGTATCCGACCTTCCTGCGCCGCGACGAGCCGGCGTCCGGATTTGCCGCCAACGTCTATCAACCGCGGTTTTCCACCGGCTATTTCCAGCAGCGCAACCGCTTTGCGGTGCTGGTGGAAACCCATTCGTGGAAGGACTACGCCACCCGCGTGCGGATCACCCGCGATTTCATCGTCGACCTGATGGCCGATGCCGGTCGTAACGGCGATGCGTGGCTGTCCGCCGCGCATGCGGCCGACGCGCGTTCGGCCCGGCTTGCAGGCCAGTCCCTGCCGCTGGACTGGAAGGCCACCGACGAGACGAAGACGATCGACTTCCCCGGTTACGCCTACGTGCGCGGCACGTCCGACGTTTCCGGCACCGGCTTCATCCGCTACGACGAGCGCAAGCCGCAGACGTGGAAAGTGCCACTCCACGAACACGTCGAACCGTCGGTGACGGCGGTGGTGCCGGGTGCGGGTTATCTGGTGCCGGCCGCACAGGCCGACCGGGTGCAGCCGCTGCTCGACCTGCACGGCATCGCGTATCGCCGCATCGGCCATCCGTTGTCGAAGCAGCCGGTGCTGGCGTGGCGGATGAGCAAGGCCACCTTCGCTTCCGCGCCGTTCGAGGGCCGGCAGATGCTCAAGGCCGAGGGCGCGTGGAAGCCCGAGCAGGCCGATCTGGTGGCCGGTGCCTTGTTCGTGCCGAGCGGGCAGCCGCTGGCGCGTCTGGTGGTGGGCCTGCTGGAGCCGACGGCGCCGGATTCGCTGCTGGCCTGGGGGCAGTTCAACGGCATGTTCGAGGCCAAGGAATACATGGAGTCCTACGTGGCCGAGGATGTGGCGCGCGAGCAATTGCGCACCCCGGCCGTGGCCGCCGAATTTGCCGAAAAGCTGAAAGACCCGGCCTTTGCCGCCGATCCGCGCGCGCGGCTGGCGTTCTTCATCAAGCGCCATCCTTCATGGGAGCGCGAGCTGGACCTGTATCCGGTCTATCGGCTGGACGCGCCGCTGGATACGGTGCGTTGACGCATTTGCCGGGGAGTCCCGGCGACGTGCGGGATTGGGGCGGCGCGACCTCGGCCCGGTACGCAACATGAGGCGGTGGCCGCTGGTCGCGCGCGGGCCGCACGCTCTCGAAGGCCGGTATCTCAGTCGAACAGATGCCGGAAAGCGCGCGCTTCCGCCACCGGATCGGCCGCGTCGAACACGGCGCTGATCACGGCCAGCAGGTCGGCGCCGGCGGCCACCACCGGGCCG
>DMID01000003.1 GCA_003449195.1 Lysobacteraceae bacterium
GGCGGAGCCGGATCGGGCAGCCGGGCGTGGCTCTCGGGTACGGGCCGCAAGGCGCAGGAGGACTTGCGGTCGGCATGCACGGATTCCCCACCACAGTGTGCGCCGTCCGACAGCCGCGCCGGCACGCGCGACGCCCGTCACGGCGCGGGTAACGCGGCACTTCCCGCAAGACTTCCCGCAAGCAGGTGCACGGTTGCAGCAGGGTATGCCGTGCACTGCGTTGAAGACATCGGCTGCGCATCCCGGCAGAAGGTTGGCGGCGACACAAGGCCGGCAGGCCTGCGGTCGCCGACGGCGGCTACACTGCGGCCACCTTTCGTGGATGGAGATGACCCATGTCGATGCGACGAATTGCATTCGGCGGCCTTGCCGCATGGCTGATGCTGACCGCGCTGCCGGCGTTTGCGGCAATGCGCGAGACGCCGGTGGACTGGACGGTCGGCAGCCAGCGTTTCAGCGGCGTGCTGGTCTATGACGACGCCGGCGGCAAGCGCCCCGGGCTGGTGATGGTGCCCAACTGGAAGGGCGTCAACGCCTCGGCCGTCGAGAAAGGCAAGCGGCTGGCCGGCAAGGATTACGTGGTACTGGTGGCCGACGTCTACGGCAGCGGCGTGCGCCCGGCCAGCGATGCCGAGGCCGGCAAGCTGGCCGGTGCGCTGAAGGCCGACCCGGCCACCCTGCGCACGCGCATCGCCAAGGCCGTGGACGTGCTGAAGGCGCAGGCCGGCAAGGCACCGCTGGATGCGGTGAAGATCGGCGCGGTCGGCTACTGCTTCGGCGGCACCACCGTGCTGGAACTGGCCCGCAGCGGCGCGCAGCTGGCCGGCATCGTCACCCTGCACGGCAACCTCGCCACGCCCGAGCCGGCCAAGGAGGGTGCGGTGAAGACGCCGTTGCTGGTGCTCAACGGCGGCGCCGACCGTTACGTGTCCACCGACGAAATCGAAGGCTTCTGGAAGGAGATGGACACGGCCGGCGCGGACTGGCAGTTCGTCAGCTTCAGCGGCGCGGTGCATTGCTTCGCCGAGCCGGACGCGAACAGCGGCCCGGGCTGCCAATACGATGCGCGCGCGGCCAAACGCGCCTATCGGATGCTGCATGACTTCTTCGCCGAGCGGTTTGCGGCGACGGAACGTGCATCGGCGCCGGTTGCCCGATAGTGATGAGAGGGCGGGTTGCCCTCAGTGGTAACCCGTCCGTACCTTGCCTCGGAACACGTGGTACGACCACGCTGTGTAGCCGATGACCAGCGGCAGCACCAGCACCAGTCCGATCATCGCGAAGCGTTGCGAAGAGGCCGGTGCCGCAGCCTGCCACAGGGTCCACGTCGGCGGCAGGATGTACGGCCACATGCCGATCACCAAGCCGACGAAGCCCAGCACGAACAGCAGCATCGCCAGCGCGAAAGGTCGCGCGTCCGAATGCGCATCCCCGGCCGCACGCCACAAGCCCCATCCGGTCAATACCGCCAGCATCGGCAGCGGCGACAGCCAGACGAAGCGGCCGGCATCGAACCAGCGTTCCATCACGTGCGATTGCAGGGTTGGCAGCCACGCGCTGACCAACCCCATGAAGGCCAGGACCAGCATCGCCAGCGGACGGGTCAGTTCGCGCGCCTGCTGGTGCGTCTGGCCCTCGGTCTTCAGGACGATCCAGGTGCTGCCCAGCATGGCGTAACCGGCCACCAGCGCCACGCCGGTCAGCATCGTGAACGGGCTGAACCACGTGAACGCGCCACCGGCGAAGTGTCCGTCCTGCAGCGGAATGCCCTGGACCACCGCACCGAGAATCACGCCCTGGGCAAAGCTGGCCAGGATCGAGCCGGCGGCAAACGCCACGCCCCACAACGGACGCGAGCGCCGTGCCTTGAAGCGGTATTCGAAGGCCACGCCGCGGAACACCAGCGCCATCACCATCAGCAGCACCGGCAGGTAGAGTGCGGAGAGCAGTTCGGCATAGACCGGCGGGAATGCCGTCATCAGGCCGGCGCCACCGAGCACCAGCCATGTCTCGTTGCCATCCCAGACCGGGGCGGCGGTGTTGATCATCAGATCGCGCTGGGCCTCGTCGCGAGCAAACGGCGAAAGGATGCCGATGCCGAGCACGAAGCCGTCCAGCAACACGTACATCAGCACGCCGAAGCCGATCACCAGGAACCAGGCCAGCGGAAGCAGGGGCAAGGTATCCATCACAGGGTCTCCCGCGGCTTGTCGCCGGATGCATGGCGGATGGGGTCGTGGGCAACGCCGAAAAGCGCATCGGGGTCATGCGGGCCCGGGCCGGCGCGACCGATCCGCGCCAGGTACCACAAGCCCCAGCCGAACACGAACGCATAGCCGAGCACGTACACGCCCATCGACAGCGCCGTCATCCAGGGGGTCTGCACGCCCAGCGCATCGGCGGTGCGCAACAGGCCGTAGACCACGTAGGGCTGGCGGCCGATCTCGGTGACATACCAGCCGGCGATCAATGCCAGCAGCCCCGCCGGCAGCATGCATTTCCATGCGCACAGCAGCCAGCGCCGCTCGAACAGCACGCCGCGTCGCAGTGCCCACGCCGAGCCCCACGCCAATGCCAGCATCAGCATGCCGAGGCCGACCATGATCCGGAACGCGAAGAACACGGGCACGGCCGGCGGACGTTCGGAGGCGGGCACCGAGGTCAGCGCGGGGATCTCGCCATCGCGGGAATGGGTAAGGATCAGGCTGCCAAGACGCGGTATGGCAAGCTCGAAACGGTTGGCTTCACGGCCCTCGTCGGGTATCGCGAACAGCAGCAGAGGCACGCCCTTGCCGGTGCCTTCGCTGCGCCAGTGGCCTTCCATCGCGGCCAGTTTGATGGGTTGGTGTTCGAGCGTGTTCAGGCCGTGCTGGTCGCCGGCGAAAATCTGTACCGGCAACGCCAGGGCGGCAAAGACCGTCGCACATGCCAGCATCTTGCGCGCCGCCTCGACATGCAGGCCTTTGAGCAGGTACCACGCCCCGGTGCCGCCGATGATGAAGCAGGTGGTCAGGAACGAGCCCAGCGCCATGTGCGCCAGCCGGTAAGGAAAGGACGGATTGAACACCACCTTCCACCAGTCCACCGGATGAATCACGCCATCCACCACCGCATAGCCGGCCGGCGTGTGCAGGAAGCTGTTGGACGACAGGATCCAGAACGTGGAGAACAGCGTGCCCAGCGCCACCATTGCCGTGGCGAACAGGTGCACGCGTTCGGACAGGCGGCCCCAGCCGAACAGCATCACGCCGAGGAAGGCGGCCTCAAGGTAGAACGCGGTCAGTACCTCGTAGGTGAGCAGCGGCCCGATCACCGAACCGGCCACCCGGCTCAACCCGGTCCAGTTGGTGCCGAACTGGAAGGCCATCACGATGCCGGCCACCACGCCCAAGCCGAAGCACAGGGCAAATATCTTCTGCCAGAAGAAATACAGGTCGCGCCACACCACGTGGTGGGTGCGCACCCAACGCCATTCCAGGAAGGCCAGCCAGCTGGACAAGCCAATGGTGAAGGCCGGGAACATGACGTGGAACGTGACCACGAACGCGAACTGGACGCGGGACAGGAACAAGGCTTCCATGAGCGGGACCTCGACGGATGCCCGGCGAAGGACGCCGCCGGGCGGGAACGGGCGCACTCTAGGGCCAAGCAATCTCCCTACAAGGTGCCTGTGCGATAGTTGCGTCCGTTCGCCGCCCTCGACGAGACATGTCCCTGTCCTTCCCGCTGCGGCGCCAGAGCGGCCCGCCCTATCTGCAGATCGTCGACGCGATCGAGCGCCGGATCGGTGATGGCAGCCTTGCTCCGGGCGATCGCCTGCCGACCCAGCGCGAGCTGGCCGCGCAACTCGGTGTGGACCTGACCACGGTCAGTCGCGCCTATTCACTGTGCAAGCGGCGGGGGCTGATCGACGCGCGCGGTGTGCGCGGCAGTTTCGTTGCCCATCCCCAGCTCCCGCTGGACCACGTGCTCGACCTGAGCCTGAACCTGCCGCCGCCGCCGGCGGGCATCGACATCGGCGAACAACTCCGCACGGGCATGGCCAAACTGCTGGCCCGCAGCGATGCCGGCACGCTGATGACCTATCACTTGGGCGGCGGCAGCGATGCCGACCTGCAGGCTGCCGCGCGCTGGCTCGCGCCGGCGCTGGGCGAGGTGCGTGCCGATTCGCTGGTGGTCTGTTCGGGTGCGCAGAATGCCTTGGCCGCGCTGGTCCTGGCGCTGACCAAGGCAGGGGACGCGGTGTTGTCAGGGACCTTGGTCTATCCCGGCCTGCCGCACGTGCTTGGCCAGTTAGGCAGGCGCATCCGGCCGCTGGAATGCGACGAGCAGGGGCTGCTCCCCGACGCGCTGGAGCGGCAGTTGCACCGGTCGCGCGCGCGCCTGCTGTATCTCAACCCGACTGCCCACAACCCCACCGCCAGGACCATGCCCGAGGCGCGGCGGCGCGAATTGCTGCGTGTGGCCGGACACCACCGCGTGACGATCATCGAGGATGACCCTTATTGGCGGCTGTCGGCCGATCCGCCGCCGCCGCTGGCCGCGCTGGCGCCCGAGCGGGTGTGCCACGTGGCCACCTTGTCCAAGTGCATCAGCCCCGGATTGCGCACCGCGTTCGTGCGCCTGCCACCGCAGGTGGCGCGCGAGGATGTGCTGTCGGCCCTGCGCGCCATGCAACTGACTCAGGCGCCGCTGCTGAATGCCTTGGCCACCCAGTGGATACTGGATGGCAGCGCGCAGGCGCTGTGCGCCGGCGTGGGGGAGGAGGCGTCGGCACGCCTGTCGCTGGTCAAGACCCGGCTGCAGGGCGCATACGATGCGCCGGCCGACGGCATCCATGTCTGGTATCGGCTGCCCGGCCATTGGAACATGGCGCGGCTGCTGGTGACGGCGCGGGCCCAGGGGCTTCACCTGGCACCGGCGGAGGCATTCCGCGCCGATCCCTCGCTCAAGCCGGAGAACGCTTTGCGAATTTCCATCGGTGCGATCGCCGAGCGCCGGGAACTGGAACTGACCTTGTCGCGTCTGGATCGCCTGATCCGCGCCGATGCCTGAGCCGCGGGCACCACGGATGCGGAATGGTGTTGTCAGTGGCTGCGCTCGATCGCGTAGCGCGCCAGCCCGCGCAGGGCGTCGTGGTAGTCGCCTTCCGGCAGGCCGTCGAGCGCGGCCATGGCCTTGTCGGCAAACTCCACCGCGCGCGCGTGGCTGTAGTCCAGCCCGCCGGTGGCGCGGATGGCGGCGATCACCTCGGGCATGGCCGAGGTGTCGGCATCGAGAATGATCGTTTTCAGCCGCTCGCTGATGGCCGGCGTGGAATGCGCGATGGCGTGGATCAGCGGCAGCGTGGCCTTGCCTTCGGCCAGGTCGTCGCCGAGGTTCTTGCCCAGTTCGGCGGCATCGGCGGTGTAGTCGAGCACGTCGTCGGCGATCTGGAAGGCATAACCGAGGTTGAGGCCGTAGTCGTGCAGCGCCTGCACGGTGGCTTCGCCTGCGCCGGCAAGCAGTGCGCCCAGGCGGGTGGCGGCGGCGAACAGCACCGCGGTCTTGCGCTCGATCACCCGCAGGTAGGCGGCTTCGTCGGTGTCCGGGTTATGCACGTGCAGCAGCTGCAGCACNNCGATGCGGTTGGTGGTGTCGGCCAGGATCTGCATCACCGCCATGCGTTCCAGCTCGACCATCAGCTGGAAGCTGCGCGAATACAGGAAGTCGCCGACCAGCACGCTGGCGGCGTTGCCCCACAGCGCGTTGGCGGTGCTGCGGCCGCGGCGCAGGTCGGACTCGTCCACCACGTCGTCGTGGATCAGGGTGGAGGTATGGATGAACTCGATGATCGCCGCCAGCTGGTGGTGGACCGGCCCGCCGGCGCCGCAGGCCCGGCCGGCCAGCACGGTCAGCATCGGCCGCAGGCGCTTGCCGCCGGCGGAAATGATGTGCTCGGCAATCTGGTTGATCAGCACCACGTCCGAGGACAGGCGGTGGCGGATCAGGGCATCGACGGCGGCCATGTCCGGTGCGGCAAGGGTCTGGATGGCGGACAGGCCCGGTACGGGGCGGACGGCGGTGGACGTGGTCATGCTCGGCTGCGTCGATGTGATGGCCGATTATATCCGGTGCCCGCCGCAAGGCCGTCCGACACGGGCTTGCGGCCTGGCCTGACGGTTCCCGGCGGCCGGGTATACTTCACTGCCCCTGTCCGCACCCGGCGGGCATAACCGGAACGGAAGAACCCATGGCACGCGGCATCAACAAAGTGATCCTGGTCGGCAATCTCGGCAACGACCCAGACGTCAAGTACACCCAGAGCGGCGCGGCCGTCACCACGATCAGCGTGGCCACGTCCGAGTCGTGGAAGGATAAGCAGACCGGGCAGATGCAGGACCGCACCGAATGGCACCGGGTGAAGTTCTTCGGCAAGCTGGCCGAAATCGCCGGCGAGTATCTGCGCAAGGGCTCGCAGGTGTATGTCGAAGGCTCGCTGCGTACCGACAAGTACACCGACAAGAACGGCACCGAGCGCTACACCACCGACATCATCGCCAACGAGATGCAGATGCTCGGCGGCCGTGG
>DMID01000029.1 GCA_003449195.1 Lysobacteraceae bacterium
CGTGACCGATGGTGCCCACGTTCACGTGCGGCTTGGTGCGTTCGAACTTACCCTTGGACATGTCTTTCTACCTTTATCTGTATTTGGCTTTGTCTTGTTTGATCAGGAAGGCCCGAGGGATCAGGCCTTCTTGACGACGGTTTCAGCGATGTTGGACGGCGCTTCTTCGTAATGGTCGAATTCCATCGAGAAGGTGGCACGGCCCTGCGACATCGAGCGCAGCGTGGTGGCGTAACCGAACATCTCGCCCAGCGGGATCATCGCGTTGATGATCTTGCCCGAGGGGCTGTCGTCCTGGCCCTGCAGCACGCCGCGACGGCGGCTCACGTCGCCCATCACGTCACCGAGGTAATCCTCGGGGGTGACGATCTCGACCTTCATCACCGGCTCCAGCAGCACTGGGCTCGCCTTGGCGAAGCCCTGCTTGAACGCCATCGAGGCGGCCAGCTTGAACGCCATTTCCGACGAATCGACGTCGTGGTACGAACCGAACACCAGCTTGACCTTGACGCCCACCACCGGGAAGCCAGCCAGCGGACCGGAGGTGATCGTCTCGCGCAGGCCCTTTTCGACCGACGGGATGAACTCCTTCGGGATCACGCCACCGGTGATCTCGTTGAGGAACAGGAAGTCGTCCTTGATGTCGCCGGCGTACTTCTCGCGATCCTCGGCCGACAGCGGCGACAGCTCGATCACGACGTGACCGTACTGGCCCTTGCCGCCGGACTGCTTGGCATGCTTGTAGTCGGACTTCACGTCGGACGAACGGATCGTCTCGCGGTAGGCCACCTGCGGCTTGCCGACGTTGGCCTCGACGTTGAACTCGCGCTTCATGCGGTCAACGATGATGTCCAGGTGCAGCTCGCCCATGCCGGAGATGATCGTCTGGCCGGACTCTTCGTCGGTCTTGACGCGGAAGGACGGGTCTTCCTGGGCCAGACGGCTCAGCGCATTGCCCATCTTTTCCTGGTCGGACTTGGTCTTCGGCTCGACCGCCATCGAGATCACCGGGTCCGGGAAGACCATGCGCTCGAGCACGATCGGCGCATCCTGGGCGCACAAGGTGTCACCGGTGGTGACGTCCTTCAGGCCCACGGCCGCCGCGATGTCGCCAGCCAGCACTTCCTTGATCTCGTCGCGCTGGTTGGAGTGCATCTGCAGGATACGGCCGATGCGCTCCTTCTTGCCCTTGACCGAATTCAGCACCTGGTCACCGGCATTCAGCGTGCCCGAGTAGACACGGAAGAACGTCAGCGAACCGACGAACGGATCGGTCATGATCTTGAACGCCAACGCCGAGAACGGCGCCTTGTCGCTGGACTCGCGGGTCAGCTCCTTGGTTTCGTCGTCCACGTCCACGCCCTTCACCGGCGGCACGTCCACCGGCGACGGCAGCAGGTGCACGACGCCATCGAGCATGGCCTGCACGCCCTTGTTCTTGAACGCCGAGCCGCAGAACATCGGCACGATTTCGACCTTCAAGGTACGCTCGCGCAGACCGTTGAGGATTTCCTCCTCGCTCAGGTCGCCTTCGGACAGGTACTTGTCCATCAGCTCTTCGCTGGCCTCGGCAGCCGCCTCGACCATGAACGCACGCGCCTCGGTGGACTTGTCGAGCAGGTTGGCCGGGATGTCGCCGTATTCGAACTTGGTGCCCTGCGAAGCGACATCCCAATGGATGGCCTTCATCTTCAGCAGATCGATCACGCCCTCAAAGCCGTCTTCGGCACCGACCGGCACCTGCATCGGCACGGCATACGCGCCCAGACGGGTACGCAGCTGCTCGACGACCTTGTCGAAGTTGGCACCGGTGCGATCCATCTTGTTGACGAACGCGATGCGCGGCACGTGGTACTTGTTGGCCTGGCGCCACACGGTCTCGGACTGCGGCTGCACGCCGCCGACCGCGCACAGCACGAACACCGCGCCATCGAGCACGCGCAGCGAACGCTCGACTTCGATGGTGAAATCGACGTGCCCGGGAGTGTCGATGATGTTGAAGCGGTACTGCGGCAGGGACTTGTCCATGCCGGTCCAGAACGCGGTGGTCGCGGCGGACGTGATGGTGATGCCGCGCTCCTGCTCCTGCTCCATCCAGTCCATCACGGCGGCGCCATCGTGCACTTCACCGATCTTGTGGCTGACGCCGGTGTAGAACAGGATGCGCTCGGACGTGGTGGTCTTGCCGGCATCGATGTGGGCCATGATGCCGAAATTGCGGTAACGCTCGATGGGAGTGGTGCGAGCCACGACAGCCTCTCAGATTTCTTGGATTTCGGATGGCCGAACGCCGCCTTGCGGCGGCCTTCGGATTTTGTGCCGCGACTTCAGTCCGCGGACGCAGTCATATGGTGCTTGCAGCGCCCCTGCACAAGGGGCGGCAGGCCATTACCAGCGGTAATGCGCAAACGCCTTGTTCGCTTCGGCCATACGATGGGTTTCTTCGCGCTTCTTGATCGCGCCGCCGCGATTTTCCGAAGCATCGACCAACTCGGCAGCGAGCTTGCGCGACATGGTGTTCTCGCCGCGCTTGCGGGCCGAGTCGATCAGCCAGCGCATGGCCAACGCCATCTTGCGCGAGGAACGCACCTCGACCGGCACCTGATAGGTGGCACCACCGACGCGACGCGACTTCACCTCGACGCCCGGCGCGACATTGTCGAGCGCCTTCTGGACCAGATCGATGGCGTTGTCGTTCTTTTCGCCGATGACATCCATGGCGCCGTAGACGATCTTTTCGGCGATGGACTTCTTGCCGCTCTGCATGACCATGTTGATGAAGCGGGCGATGGTTTCGCTCCCGTGCTTCGGATCGGGCAGGACGGAACGCTGCGGAGTATTACCCTTACGCGACATGACTCATTTTCCTCAGTTCTTCGGGCGCTTGGCGCCGTACTTGGAACGGCTCTGGCGACGCTTGGCGACACCTGCCGCATCCAGCGAACCGCGCACGGTGTGGTAACGAACGCCCGGCAGATCCTTGACGCGACCACCACGAATCAGGACCACGGAGTGCTCCTGCAGATTGTGGCCTTCGCCACCGATGTAGCTGATGACCTCTTCCTGGTTGGTCAGGCGAACCTTGGCCACCTTGCGCAGGGCCGAGTTCGGCTTCTTCGGGGTCGTGGTGTAGACGCGCGTGCAGACGCCACGGCGCTGCGGGCACTTGTCCAGCGCCGGCGAGGCGCTCTTGTAGGTGGTAGCCTGCCGCGGCTTGCGGACCAGCTGATTGATCGTCGCCATCTGTGGATTCTTTATGAAGGGGGCAAACAAGGCCCGGTCTGAAACGAACAGGCAAGCCGAGCCATCGGCCCACCGAGACAGAGAAGTATAACTGCCGGGGAATTGCATCGTCAACCAGCCCGGCCACTTCGGCGGTGCGCCCGATGGCGCAACCGCGCCCCCGACAGACAATGCCCGCAACGCGGCCGGCGGGGGCGCCGGCCGCGCGGGCGAGGATCACTCCTCGCCGGAAACCTCGGAAGAGGCATCCTCGGTGACCGCTTCCGCGGCAGTCGAACTGCCGGCCAGCGTGTCGATCTCCTGCTCGGTCAGGCCGGAGGCATTGCGACGGCGCTGGCTGTGATAGGCCAGGCCGGTACCGGCCGGGATCAAACGACCGACGATCACGTTCTCCTTGAGGCCGCGCAGACTGTCGCGGGTGCCGCGAACGGCCGCCTCGGTCAGCACGCGGGTGGTCTCCTGGAACGAAGCGGCCGAAATGAACGATTCGGTCGCCAGCGAGGCCTTGGTGATGCCCAGCAACACCGGCTCGTAACGGGCCGGAAGCTCGTTGCGGGCGGCCAGCTTGACGTTCTCCTCGATCACGCGCTGCTTTTCGACCTGTTCGCCGTTCAGGAACTTGCTGCTGCCCTGATCGACGATCTCGACCTTGCGCAGCATCTGGCGGGTGATCACCTCGATGTGCTTGTCGTTGATCTTCACGCCCTGCAGGCGATAGACGTCCTGGATTTCCTTGACCAGATAGGCCGCCAGATCCTCGATGCCCTTCAGGCGCAGGATGTCCTGCGGGCTCGGCTCGCCATCCACCACGGTTTCACCCTTGGCCACGTGCTCGCCTTCGAACACGATGATCTGCCGGTACTTCGGAATCAGCTCCTCGTGCTCGTTGCCCTCCTGATCCTTGATGATCAGGCGCTGCTTGCCCTTGGTGTCCTTGCCGAAGCTGATCACGCCCGAACGCTCGGCCAGGATCGCCGGATCCTTCGGCTTGCGCGCTTCGAACAGGTCGGCCACGCGCGGCAGACCGCCGGTGATGTCGCGGGTCTTCGACGCTTCCTGCGGGATCTTGGCGACCACGTCGCCGACGCCCACGGGCGAGCCGTCCTGCAGGTTGACGATCGAACGCGGCGGCAGCAGGTACTGCGCCGGCAGGTCGGTACCCGGGATGCTCAGGTCGTTGCCGTTCTTGTCGACGATGCGCACCAGCGGACGCAGGTCCTTGCCCTGGGTGCCGCGACGCTTCGGATCGGTGATCTCGCGCGAGGCCAGGCCGGTCAGTTCGTCGGTCTTCTCGATGACGGTGATGCCGTCGACGAAGTCGATGAAGCGCACGAAACCGGCCACTTCCGACACGATCGGGTGGTTGTGCGGATCCCAGTGGGCGACCGTCTGGCCGATCTTGACCGCCTCGCCGTCCTTGACGGTGATGGTGGCGCCGTAAGCCAGCTTGTAACGCTCGCGCTCGCGGCCCTGCGCATCCAGCACGGAGACTTCGCCCGAACGCGACACCGCCACCAGCGAGCCGTTGCCGTGCTCGACCGACTTGAGGTTGTTGAACTTGACCGAACCGGTGGTCTTGACGGTGATGTTGTCCACGGCGGCGGCACGCGAGGCGGCACCACCGATGTGGAACGTGCGCATCGTCAGCTGGGTACCCGGCTCGCCGATCGACTGGGCGGCGATGACGCCCACCGCTTCGCCGTTGTTGACCAGATGGCCACGCGCCAAGTCGCGGCCGTAGCAGTAGCTGCACACGCCGAACGCGGATTCGCAGGTGATCGTCGAACGCACCTTGATGGTCTGCACGCCGGCATCGTCGAGCTTCTTCACCCACGCCTCGTCGAGCAGCGTGTTGCGGGTGACGATCGGCTCCTCGTCGTTGCCCGGCAGGTACACGTCCTCGGCCACCACGCGGCCCAGCACGCGGTCGCGCAAGGGCTCGACCACGTCGCCGCCTTCCACGATGGGGGTCATCGTCAGACCCTCGTGCGTGCCGCAATCGAGCTCGGTGATCACCACGTCCTGCGCCACGTCGACCAGGCGACGGGTCAGGTAACCCGAGTTCGCCGTCTTCAGCGCGGTATCGGCCAGACCCTTTCGGGCACCGTGGGTGGAGTTGAAGTACTCCTGCACGTTCAGGCCTTCGCGGAAGTTCGCCTTGATGGGCGTCTCGATGATCGAGCCGTCAGGACGCGCCATCAGGCCGCGCATGCCGGCCAGCTGGCGGATCTGCGCCTGCGAACCACGGGCACCGGAGTCGGCCATGATGTACAGCGAGTTCATCGACTTCTCGTTGATGGTCTCGCCCTTGGCGTTGACCACCTTCTCGGTGCCGATGGTTTCCATCATCGCCTTGGCGATGCGCTCGTTGGTGCGCGACCAGATGTCGACCACCTTGTTGTAACGCTCGCCGGCGGTGACCAGACCGCTCTGGTACTGCTCCTGGATCTCCAGCACCTCTTCCTCGGCCTCGCCGAGGATGCCCTTCTTCTCGGCCGGGATCAGCATGTCGTCGATGCCGATCGACACGCCGGCGCGCGTGGAGTACGCGTAACCGGTGTACATCAGCTTGTCGGCGAACACGACCGTGTCCTTCAGGCCCAGACGGCGGTAGCTGGCATTGATCAGCTTGCTGATCGCCTTCTTGCTCAGCTCGGTGTTGGCCAGCTCGAACGGCAGGCCATCGGGCAGGATTTCGCTCAGCAGCGCACGCCCGACCGTGGTGTCCACGATCGAGGTCTTCTTGCTGCGGCTGCCGTCGGTGGCAATCACGGTCTCGGTGATGCGCACCTTGACCTTGGCGTGCAGCTGCACGACGCGGTTGTCGTAGGCGCGGCGCACTTCGCTGACGTTGGCGAAAGCCATGCCCTCGCCCGCCTTGTTCTCCAGCGCGCGGGTCATGTAGTACAGGCCCAGCACCACGTCCTGCGACGGCACGATGATCGGCTCGCCGTTGGCCGGCGACAGGATGTTGTTGGTAGACATCATCAGCGCGCGCGCTTCCAGCTGGGCTTCCAGCGAGAGCGGCACGTGCACGGCCATCTGGTCACCGTCGAAGTCGGCGTTGAACGCGGTGCAGACCAGCGGGTGCAGCTGGATGGCCTTGCCCTCGATCAGCAGCGGCTCGAACGCCTGGATGCCGAGGCGGTGCAGGGTCGGCGCACGGTTCAGCAGCACCGGATGCTCGCGGATGACTTCTTCCAGGATGTCCCAGACCTCGCCTTCCTCGCGCTCGACCAGCTTCTTGGCGGCCTTGATGGTGGTGGCCAGGCCGCGACGCTGCAGCTTGGCGAACACGAAGGGCTTGAACAGCTCCAGCGCCATCTTCTTCGGCAGGCCGCACTGGTGCAGCTTCAGGTACGGACCGACGGTGATCACCGAACGGCCGGAGTAGTCCACGCGCTTGCCGAGCAGGTTCTGGCGGAAGCGGCCCTGCTTGCCCTTGATCATGTCGGCCAGCGACTTGAGCGGACGCTTGTTGGTGCCGGTGATGGCGCGGCCGCGGCGGCCGTTGTCCATCAGCGCATCCACCGACTCCTGCAGCATGCGCTTTTCGTTGCGCACGATGATGTCGGGCGCATTGAGCTCCAGCAGGCGGCGCAGGCGGTTGTTGCGGTTGATGACGCGGCGATACAAGTCGTTCAGATCGGAGGTCGCGAAGCGGCCGCCGTCCAGCGGCACCAGCGGACGCAGATCCGGCGGCAACACCGGCAGCACGGTCATCACCATCCACTCCGGACGGTTGCCGGATTCGAGGAAGGCCTCGATCAGCTTGATCCGCTTGGTCAGGCGCTTGAGCTTGGTTTCCGAACCGGTGCTGGCAATTTCCTCGCGCAGGCGGGTCATTTCCGACTGCAGGTCGATCGTGCGCAGCAGGTCGTAGACGGCCTCGGCACCCATCGCGGCATCGAAGTCGTCGCCGTATTCCTGGCGCGCCTGCAGGTACTGCTCTTCGGTCAGCAACTGGCGCTTCTCGAGCGGGGTCAGGCCCGGCTCGGTCACGACGAAGGCTTCGAAGTACAGCACGCGCTCGATGTCGCGCAGGGTCATGTCCAGCATCAGGCCGATGCGCGAGGGCAGCGACTTGAGGAACCAGATGTGCGCCACCGGCGAGGCCAAGTCGATGTGGCCCATACGCTCGCGGCGCACCTTGGCCAAGGTGACTTCGGTGCCGCACTTTTCGCAGACCACGCCGCGGTGCTTCATGCGCTTGTACTTGCCGCACAGGCACTCGTAGTCCTTGATCGGCCCGAAGATGGCCGCGCAGAACAGACCGTCGCGCTCGGGCTTGAAGGTGCGGTAGTTGATGGTTTCCGGCTTCTTCACTTCGCCGAAGGACCACGAGTGGATCAGCTCCGGCGAGGCCAGCGCGATCTTGATCGCGTCGAAGTCGACGGCCGGGCGCTGCTGGTTGAAGAGGTTGAGCAGGTCTTTCACGGGTGTTTCTCCGTCAGGAGGAATGCTTCAGGAAGATGGGGCGACGCAGCCGGGTACTGCGCGCGGCAAACGGGTCTGGCCGTTGCCGCGCGCGTGGCGGCTCAGTCTTCCAGCTCCATGTTGATGGCCAGCGAGCGGATTTCCTTCACCAGCACGTTGAAGGACTCCGGCATGCCCGCCACCATCTCGTACTCGCCATCGACGATGTTCTTGTACATCTGGTTGCGGCCCTGCACGTCGTCGGACTTCACCGTCAGCATTTCCTGCAGGGTGTAGGCCGCGCCGTAGGCTTCCAGCGCCCAGACTTCCATTTCACCGAAGCGCTGGCCGCCGAACTGCGCCTTGCCGCCCAGCGGCTGCTGCGTCACCAGCGAGTACGGACCGGTCGAACGGGCGTGCATCTTGTCGTCGACCAGGTGGTTCAGCTTCAGGTAGTGCATGTAGCCGACCGTGGTCTTGCGATCGAAGGCTTCGCCGGTGCGCCCGTCGTACAGCTGCATCTGGGTCTTGCTGGCGTTGAAGCCGAGCAGCTGGGTCTGCGGATCCTCGTCCGGGTAGGCCAGGTTGAGCATCTCGCGGATTTCGCTTTCCAGCGCGCCATCGAACACCGGGGTGGCCATCGGCACGCCGTCGGTGAGGTTGCGAGCCAGCCCGATCAACTCGTCGTCGCTGAACTGCGACAGGTCCACGCGCTGCTCGCCGGACTTGGCATCGTGGTTGTAGATGCGGCCGAGGAATTCGCGCAGCTCCTTCACCGCACGCTGCTCGTCCAGCATCTTCTGGATGCGCTGGCCCAGGCCCTTGGCGGCCCAGCCCAGATGCACCTCGAGGATCTGGCCGATGTTCATGCGGCTCGGCACGCCCAGCGGGTTAAGGCAGATGTCCACCGAACGGCCATCGGCCATGTACGGCATGTCCTCGACCGGCACGACGTTGGACACCACGCCCTTGTTGCCGTGGCGGCCGGCCATCTTGTCGCCCGGCTGGATGCGGCGCTTCACGGCCAGGAACACCTTGACCATCTTCAGCACGCCCGGAGCGAGGTCGTCGCCCTGGGTGATCTTGCCGCGCTTGTCGGCGAAGCGACGCTCGAATTCCTTCTCGTGCGTCTGGATGGTCAGCTGGGCGCGTTCGATCGCATCGACCGCGTCCTCGTCCTTCATGCGCAGCGCAAACCAGTCGGACTTCTTCAGGCCGTCGAGGTAGGCGTCGTTGACGACGTCGCCCTTCTTCAGGCCCGGGCCGCCGTTGGCGACCTTGCCCACCAGCTGCGAACGCAGGCGTGCGTAGATCGCCGCCTCGAGGATGCGGAACTGGTCGTCGAAGTCCTTCTTGACGCGCTTGATCTCGGACTCTTCGATCAGCTTGGCGCGCTTGTCCTTCTCGATGCCGTCGCGGGTGAAGACCTGCACGTCGATGACGGTGCCGTCCATGCCCGGCGGCACGCGCAGCGAGCTGTCCTTCACGTCCGAAGCCTTCTCGCCGAAGATCGCGCGCAGCAGCTTCTCTTCCGGGGTCAGCTGGCTCTCGCCCTTCGGCGTGACCTTGCCGACCATGATGTCGCCGGCGCGCACTTCCGCACCGATGTACACCACGCCGGACTCGTCCAAGCGGTTCAGCGCCTGCTCGGAAACGTTCGGGATGTCGGCGGAGATTTCCTCCGGCCCCAGCTTGGTGTCGCGCGCGACGCAAGTCAGCTCTTCGATGTGGATCGTGGTGTAGCGATCCTCTTCCACCACGCGCTCGGAGAGCAGGATGGAGTCTTCGAAGTTGTAGCCGTTCCACGGCATGAACGCGATCAGCATGTTCTGGCCCAGGGCCAGCTCGCCGATGTCGGTGGACGGGCCATCGGCCAGCACGTCGCCACGCGCCACCACGTCGCCCACGTTCACCAGCGGACGCTGGTTGATGCAGGTGTTCTGGTTGGAGCGGGTGTACTTGATGAGGTTGTAGATGTCCACGCCGGCATCGGTATCGCCGACGATCTCGTCCTCGTTGACCTTGACCACCACGCGGCCGGCATCGATCTGCTCGATCACGCCGCCACGCCGGGCGTTCACCGTCACGCCCGAGTCGCGCGCCACGGCACGTTCGATGCCGGTGCCGACCAGCGGCTTCTGCGCACGCAGCGTCGGCACGGCCTGGCGCTGCATGTTGGCGCCCATCAGCGCGCGATTGGCGTCGTCGTGCTCGAGGAACGGGATCAGCGCCGCGGCGACCGACACGGTCTGCATCGGCGAGACGTCCATGTAGTGCACTTCCGCCGGCGGCTTGAGCAGCGACTCGCCCTGGAAGCGGCACGGCACATACTGTTCGGTCAGCTTGCCCTTGCCGTCGGTCAGCGCGTTGGCCTGGGCGATGACGTACTCGTTCTCCTCGATCGCCGACAGGTACTCGACCTCGTCGGTGACCTTGCCGTCCACCACCTTGCGGTACGGCGTCTCGAGGAAGCCGTAGGAGTTGGTGCGGGCAAACACGGCCAGCGAGTTGATCAGGCCGATGTTCGGGCCTTCAGGCGTTTCGATGGTGCAGACGCGGCCGTAATGGGTCGGGTGCACGTCGCGCACTTCGAAGCCGGCGCGCTCGCGGGTCAGGCCGCCCGGGCCCAGTGCGGAGATGCGGCGCTTGTGCGTCACTTCCGACAGCGGGTTGTTCTGGTCCATGAACTGGGACAGCTGCGAGGAACCGAAGAACTCCTTGATCGCGGCGGCCACCGGCTTGGCGTTGATCAGCTCCTGCGGGGTCAGGCCTTCGGATTCGGCCATCGACAGGCGCTCCTTGACCGCGCGCTCGACGCGGACGAGGCCCACGCGGAACACGTTCTCGGCCATTTCACCGACCGAACGGATGCGGCGGTTGCCGAGGTGATCGATGTCGTCCACCGTGCCGCGACCGTTGCGGATCTCGGTCAGCACCTTGAGCACGTCGAGGATGTCCGAAGTCTCGCCGTTGTTGGCGACGAACTTCTTGGCATCCTCGTCGTTGCGCTGGCTGAAGTACTTGTGGTCGTACAGCACGGCCTCGCCGGTGGTTTCCTTGCGGCCCACGCGGCGGTTGAACTTCATCCGGCCCACGGCCGACAGGTCGTAGCGCTCGAAGGTGAAGAACAGATTGTGGAACAGGTTCTGCGCGGCGTCCTTGGTCGGCGGCTCGCCGGGGCGCATCATCCGGTAGATCTCGACCAGCGCTTCCAGCTGGGTCTTGGTCGGGTCGATGCGCAGGGTGTTGGACAGGTACGGGCCGCGGTCCAGATCGTTCACCCACAGGGTGCCGACCGAATCCACGCCGGCCTTGCGGAAGGCCTGCAGCTGGTCGTCGGTGATCTCGTCGTTGGCGCTGGCCAGCAGCTCGCCGGTGGACGCGTCGATGACGTCGTGCGACAGGATGCGGCCGACGATGTACTCATCCGGCACGGCCAGCGCGGTGATGCCCGACTGCTCCAGCTGGCGCACGTGGCGCGCGGTGATGCGCTTGCCGGCTTCGACGATCACCTTCTCGCCGTCGGCCAGGTCGAAGCCCAGCGTCTCGCCGCGCAGGCGTTCGGCCACCAACTCCAGCTGCACGCCCTCGGACAGGATGTGGAAGGTGTTGATGTCGAAGAATTCGTTGAGCATCTCCTCGTTGGAGTAGCCCAGCGCGCGCAGCAGGATCGACACCGGCAGCTTGCGGCGACGGTCGATGCGGGTGTACAGCGCGTCCTTCGGGTCGAACTCGAAGTCCAGCCACGAGCCGCGGTAAGGGATGATGCGGGCGCTGTACAGCAGCTTGCCCGAGCTGTGCGTCTTGCCGCGGTCGTGGTCGAAGAACACGCCCGGCGAGCGGTGCAGCTGGGAGACGATGACGCGCTCGGTGCCGTTGACGATGAAGGTGCCGTTGTCGGTCATCAGCGGGATTTCGCCGAGGTAGACCTCCTGCTCCTTCACGTACTTGATGGCCTTGGTGGACGACTCGCGGTCGTAGATCACCAGGCGCACGGTCACGCGCAGCGGGGCGCCGTAGGACAGGCCGCGGTTGCGGCACTCGCGCTCGTCGAAAGCGGGGTCGCCCAGCTTGTAGCCGACGTATTCCAGCGCGGCATTGCCGCTGTAGCTGGAAATCGGGAACACGGACTTGAGCGCGGCATGCAGGCCGTGATCCTTGCGCTTGGCCGGATCGATGCTGTCCTGCAGGAAATCGCGGTAGGAGTCGACCTGGATGGCAAGCAGGTACGGCACTTCGAGGATCGAGTGCTGCTTGCCGAAGTCCTTGCGGATGCGCTTCTTTTCGGTGAACGAATAGGACGTCATGGAGTCTTCCACCTTGGCTGTGGCGGGCCGCGCGTCCGCGGCCTCGTGGGAATTGCGAAGTTGTCAGTTGCAAGCCGCTGGTATTGCCGGCACCAGCACGCCATCTTCTGCTGCTTGCAACTACCAACTCCGATACTGCGAGCTGGGTTTCTGGCCGTGGAGCCGCGACGCGAATCGCGGGCTCCTGCAACGGCCAAAGGCCGGAGGCTTTCGCCTCCAGCCTTCAGTGCACCGCCGGATGAAACAGGCGCTGCAAGATGCCGGATTACTTGACTTCGACGGACGCGCCGGCGGCCTCGAGGTCCTTCTTCATCTTCTCGGCATCTTCCTTGGACACGCCTTCCTTCAGGTCCTTCGGAGCGCCTTCGACCAGGTCCTTGGCTTCCTTCAGGCCCAGGCCGGTGATGGCGCGAACGGCCTTGATGACCTCGACCTTCTTCTCGCCGGCGGCCTTCAGGACGACGGTGAACTCGGTCTGCTCTTCGACCGGGGCGGCGGCGGCGGCCGGGCCGGCCACGGCAACCGGGGCGGCGGCGGAAACGCCAAACTTCTCTTCGATCGCCTTGACCAGCTCCATCACTTCGAGGAGGGTCTTTTCGGCGATGGCATCGACGATCTGTTCGTTGGACAGGGACATGATGTTTACCTTGTGAAAGTTTTCTGGATGGTGTTCGCGTGGGTCACGCGTTCGATTGGATCAAGCCGGTTCGGCCACGGCTTCCGCCGGAGCCTCTTCGCCGCCGCCCTGCTTCTCGCCGACGGCCTTGACCGCGCGGGCGAACATGGTGACGGGTTCGGCAAGCACGCGGGCCAGCATCGCCAGCGCCTGTTCGCGCGTGGGCAACGAGGCCAGGACTTCGACATGGCTGGCCGGGTACAGCTGGCCGCCGATGGCGACCACCTTGGCCTGCAGCTTGTCGTTGCCCTTGGCGAACTCCTTGATCAGGCGACCGGCAGCGCCGGGCTCCTCGGTCGAGAACGCGTACAGCAAAGGACCGACGAGCGCATCCTTGGCGCACTCGTATTCGGTACCTTCGACGGCGCGCGCGGCCAGCGTGTTCTTGACAACCTTCAAGTACACGCCGGTTTCGCGAGCCTTCTTGCGCATCGCGGTCATTTGTTCGACCGTGGTGCCAGCGTACTCGGCAGCGACCAGGGAGTGGGCCGTGGCGGCGACGCCGGCAACTTCGGCGACGACTTCTTGCTTCTGGGACAGATTGAGAGCCATTGCACTCCTCCTAGTGAACTCCGCTCGCGGCTCCTGCCGCTTGCGGTCCTGGGCGACACCCGATCCGTGGGCATCGGGGATGCCGCGGGGCATCCCGGTGGCGGCCATTCCAGAGCGGTCGAAACCGGAAAACTTCCAGAAGGCGGCACCATCTGCGCAGGCCAGCCCCTTGCGGAGCGGATTAAGCAGTCCCGTTGCGTCGGCGGCGATTCCCTGCCATCGCGAGCTTCCTTTGCCCGCCACCGTCGTTCGTGGACCACACCTGCGGTCTTTGACGGCTATCGCGTCCGGCCCTGGCCTTCGACGATTGCCCTCAAGACTTTTTGCCCGGCGGGCAGCCTGCGCCGCCCGCCGGTTGCAGCAATTACTTCAGGGCCAGCGAGGCCTGATCGACCGTCACGCCCGGACCCATGGTCGAGCTGATCGAGATCTTCTGCAGGTAGGTACCCTTGGAAGTGGCCGGCTTGGCCTTGATCAGGTCGGCCAGCAAGGCCTGCAGGTTGGTCTTCAGCGCATCATCGGCAAAATCGGCCTTGCCGATCGTGCAGTGGATGATGCCGGCCTTGTCGGTGCGGTAGCGAACCTGGCCCGACTTGGCGTTCTTGACCGCCTCGCCCGGGTTCGGGGACACGGTGCCGACCTTCGGGTTCGGCATCAGGCCGCGCGGGCCCAGCACCGTACCGAGCTTGCCGACTACGCGCATCGCATCCGGGGTGGCGATGACGACGTCGTAATTCAGATCGCCGCCCTGCATCTTCTCGGCGAGGTCTTCCATGCCAACCGCATCGGCACCGGCAGCCAGCGCCTCATCGGCCTTGGCGCCGGCGGGCACGAACACGGCCACGCGCACGCTCTTGCCGGTACCGGCCGGCAGCACGGTCGAGCCGCGCACCTGCTGGTCGGACTTCTTGGCATCCACGCCGAGACGCACGGCCACGTCCACTGCCTCGACGAACTTGGCCTTGGTCGCGGTCTTGACGATCTTCAGTGCTTCGTCGATGACGTAGGCCTTGCCCGGCTGGACGGCTTCGCGAATCGCTTTCTGTCGCTTGGTCTGTGCCATGTGATTAACCCTCCACCGTCAGGCCCATGGAGCGGGCCGAGCCCGCAATCGTGCGCACGGCAGCGTCGAGGTCGGCCGCAGTCAGGTCGGCCTCCTTCATCTTGGCGATGTCTTCGAGCTGCTTGCGCGTGACCTTGCCCACCTTCTCGGTGTTGGGGCGCTTGGAACCGGACTGGATGCCAACAGCCTTCTTCAACAGCACCGACGCCGGGGTCGACTTGGTGATGAAGGTGAAGGTACGGTCCGAATAGGCCGTGATGATGACCGGGGTCGGCAGACCCGGCTCGAGCTTCTGCGTGGCGGCGTTGAACGCCTTGCAGAACTCCATGATGTTCAGGCCGCGCTGACCCAGCGCAGGACCGACCGGCGGCGAGGGATTGGCCTGACCGGCCTTCACCTGCAGCTTGATGTAACCGACAACTTTCTTTGCCATTTTGGTTTGTCTCCGGGTGCTGACGCCTGGACTTCAGGCTCCCCATCGCGCCGGGAATGTCACGCGTCCCGGCACCGCGTTGCCACTGCGCAGACGGCCGCCCTGCGGCGGCCATCGCTTTTTGTTCAGCCCGCCAGACAGGCGAGCCAAGCACTATATCAGACACGGCCCGCAGATGCGAACCGCACTGCCTCAGGCCTTCTCGACCTGCCCGAACTCCAGCTCCACCGGCGTCGAACGCCCGAAGATGAGTACTGCGACGCGCAGCCTGCTCTTCTCGTAATTGACTTCCTCGACAACGCCGTTGAAATCGTTGAAGGGTCCGTCGGTGACGCGCACCATCTGGCCCGCTTCGAACAGCACCTTGGGCTTGGGCTTTTCGACGCCTTCCTGGACCCGCTGCAGGATGCGATCGGCCTCGGCATCGCTGATCGGCAACGGGCGATCGGCTGTGCCGCCAATGAAACCCAGCACGCGCGAGGTGTCCTTCACGAGATGCCAGCTCTCGCTGTCGATGCGCGGAATGCCGCCTTCGTCGTGTGTCTCGATCTGGACCAGCACATAGCCCGGGAAGAACTTGCGCTCGGAACGGCGCTTCTGGCCGCTGCGCATTTCGACGATTTCCTCGGTCGGGACCAGTACCTCGCCGAAGCGTTCCTGCATGCCGTCACGGACGATGCGATCACGCAAAGCCTGCGCAACCGACTTCTCGAATCCGGAATAGGCATGAACGACGTACCAACGCTTCATCGCGGCAATCTCCTCAACGACCGACATTCAGGAACCACGTGACCAGCTTCTGGATCACGAAATCGAAACCGGCCAGGATCAGGCTCAGCACCACCACCACGACGATGACCACCCACGTGGTGCGAAACGCTTCCTGACGGGTGGGCCACACCACCTTGCGCAATTCGAAGCGCGACTCGGAGAGGAACTCGCGCGCACCACGCCCCTTGCCGGTACCGAAAAACACCAGAGCACCTGCAACAAGCCCGAGCGCCACCACGAGCCCACGGATCTGCGCTCCCCAGCTGCCGAGGCGAGCTGCATTTTCGGGGGCCGAGAACCAGAACCAGAAGAACAGCCCCGCAACCACCAACAAGGCGGCGACAACGTACTTGGCGACGTCACCACCGGTGGCACCGCCCTTGGATTGATCGATCTTGCTGTTCAAATCACTGCCGCTCGCTTGGGGATGCCCGGCCGGGCTCCTGCGGGAAAACTCGCCAAAGATGGCACGCCAGGAGGGACTCGAACCCCCAACCTGCGGTTTTGGAGACCGCTGCTCTGCCAATTGAGCTACTGGCGTACGCTTGAAACTTCACTTCCCTTAGACGGCGAAGGCGGACCGAGGTTCCACGGCCCGCCATTCGCTGATGTTGGCGCCCTGCCGGGCCACCAACCCTGCAGGCTTACTTGATGATCTTGGCGACGACGCCGGCACCGACGGTACGGCCGCCCTCGCGGATCGCGAAGCGCAGACCTTCATCCATCGCCACCGGGTGGATCAAGGTGACGGTCATCTTGATGTTG
>DMID01000217.1 GCA_003449195.1 Lysobacteraceae bacterium
GCATCGCCGCCGACGTGCGCACGCTGGTGTCGGCCATCCGCGAGGGCCAGCGCGCCAAGCTCGAAGCACGGTTGGCCGAGCTGGCCCAGCCGGTCGATCCGGGCCGGTTCGAGCAGGAGCTGGTGCTGGGCCTGCAGAAGCTCGACGTGGACGAGGAGCTGGACCGCCTCGCCAGCCATGTCGACGAGGCGCGGCGCGTGCTGGGGCAGGGCGGCCCGGCTGGCCGGCGGCTGGATTTCCTGCTGCAGGAGTTCAACCGCGAGGCCAACACGCTCGGCTCCAAGTCGGTGGACAGCCGCACCTCGGCCGCGTCGGTCGAGCTGAAGGTGCTGATTGACCAGATCCGCGAGCAGATCCAGAACATCGAGTGAGCACGCACCAATGAGCACGCGCGGCACTTTGTACATCGTCGCGGCGCCCTCCGGCGCCGGCAAGAGCAGCATCGTCAACGCCACGCTGGCGCGCGATTCGAAGATCAGCCTGTCGATCTCGTTCACCTCGCGCGCGCCGCGGCCGGGCGAGCAGGACGGGCGGCACTACCACTTCGTCGACGAAGCCGAATTCCTGCGCATGATCGATGCCGGCGATTTCTTCGAGTACGCCCGCGTGCACGGCGACTGGAAGGGCACCGCGCGGCAGTCGGTGGAGCCACAGTTGGCGGCCGGACAGGACGTGTTGTTGGAGATCGACTGGCAGGGCGCGCAGCAGGTGCGGGCCAAGGTGCCGGGCGCGGTCAGCGTGTTCATCCTGCCGCCGTCGCGGCAGGCGCTGGAAGACCGCATGCGCAAACGCGGGCAGGACAGCGAGGAGGTCATCCACCGCCGTCTGGCTGCCGCGCGCGAGGAGATGTCGCATTACAAGGAGTTCGATTTCCTGATCGTCAACGAGGTCTTCGAGACTGCGGTCGACGAGATGTGTGCCATCTTCGCCGCCAGCCGGCTGCGCCGGCACCGACAGGCGGCGCGCTACGGCGAGCTGATCCACGCCCTGCTGAGCGGGGAATGAGGCCTGTCCGGCCCCGGGTTGCGGGGGCAATTGCTTGATCGGCAAGGGTTTGCCGGGTATGCCCGGTTGCAAGGGGCGCTGCCGGGCGTCTACAATCCGCTCCCTTTCCGTATTCCGTCCGCGCGGCCGCAAACCGGCTGCAGGGAGACCGCATGGCCCGCATCACCGTTGAAGATTGCCTGGAAGTCGTTGACAACCGTTTCGAGCTGGTCGTGATGGCGGCCAAGCGCGCCCGCCAGCTGGCCAACGGCGTCGAGTCGCTGGTGGACAACAGCGAGGACGGAGACAAGCCGACGGTGCTGGCGCTGCGCGAGATCGCGGCCCGCAAGATCGACAACACCCTGATCGACGAGGTCGAGAAGGCCGAGCGCGAACGCGCCGAGCGCGAAGCGCTGGAATGGGCCGCCGCCGAGCTGGTGGCCGACGAGGACATGTCCAAGGGCGACGACTGATCCGCGCCGCCGGGCCGGTTCCGGCAACCGGAGCCCTCCTCCGAAACAGCCCGCGCAAGCGGGCTGTTCGCGTTCATGAGTCCCGCCGCGATGCTCTTGCACCGGTGTTTGCCGCGCAGGCGGGGCTGGCATAGTCTTCCGACATGAATCCAGGCATTTCCGCACAGGTGGCATCCGTTCCCGGGGCCGGCACGGCCGGTACCGCCGACGGGCCGCTGCCCGATTATTTCCTGCAACTGGAACGTGCCGCCGCGTACCTGCCCAAGGACCAGCTGCCGCTGTTGCGCAGGGCATGGGAAACGGGCGCCGCCGCGCATGCGGGCCAGACCCGGAAATCCGGCGAGCCCTACATCACCCACCCGGTGGCGGTGGCGGTGGTGCTGGCCGAGCTGGGGCTGGATGTGGAAACGCTGGTGGCGGCGATCCTGCACGACACCATCGAGGACACGCCGCTCACCCGCGAGCAGCTGGCCGCGCAGTTCGGCGAAACCGTGGCAGAGCTCGTCGACGGTGTCACCAAGCTGGACAAGCTGAAGTTCCGCGATCGCCAGGAAGCGGCGGCCGAGAGTTTCCGCAAGATGCTGCTGGCGATGTCGCGCGACTTGCGCGTGATCATGATCAAGCTGGCCGACCGCCTGCACAACATGCGCACGCTGGGGGCGCAGAGCACCGAGGCGCGCATGCGCATCGCCCGCGAGACGCTGGAGATCTACGCGCCCATCGCGCAGCGGCTGGGCATGGCGCTGGTGAAGTCCGAGCTGCAGAACCTCGGGTTCCGCGCGCTGTACCCGTGGCGCCATGCCATCCTCGAAAAGCACATCCGCAGCCAGCCGGTGGTGCGGCGCGAAGCGCTGGCGCAGGTGGAAGTGCAGTTGTCGCAGCGTCTGGCCAAGGAAGGGCTGGAGCACCGTCTGGTCAGCCGCATCAAGACGCCCTGGAGCATCTACAACAAGATGCACGAGGAGAGCAAAAGCTTCGATCAGGTGATGGACGTGTTCGGGTTCCGTCTGGTCGTGCGCAGCGTGCCGGACTGCTACCACGCGCTGGGTGCGGTGCATGCCACGTTCAAGCCGCTGGACGGGCGCTTCCGCGACTTCATCGCCATTCCCAAGGCCAACGGCTACCAGTCGCTGCACACGGTGC
>DMID01000186.1:0-4674 GCA_003449195.1 Lysobacteraceae bacterium
TCCGCCGAGGTCGTGCAGGAAGCGTCGCCTGTTGATCCTGAGCCTGTCCGCCGCGCTTGCGGCGTGCGGCGGCAAGCCCGCCGCGACCGATGCCGCCGCGCCGGCCACGGCCAAGGCGGTTTCGCCGACGCCGGCCGAGATGGACAAGCTCTACGCCGATTACTGGGACGAATCGCTGCGGCTCGATCCGCTGTCGGCGACCTTCTCCGGCGACCATCGTTTCGACGACCAACTGCCCAATTACCTGTCGGCCGATTACCGCAGGCAGCAGCACGATTTCCGCCAGCGCTGGCTGGACCGGCTGGCCGGCATCGATGCCGGCGGCTTCGGCGAGGACCAGCGGCTGTCTTACGACATCCTAGCGCGCAGCCTGAAAGAGCAGCTCGAAGGCGAGCGTTTTCCCGACTGGAAACAGCCGATCAGCCAGTTCTACAGCATTCCCAACATCCTCGTGCTGCTGGGCTCGGGCAGTGGCGCGCAGCCGTTCAAGACGGTCGAGGACTACGAACACTGGCTCAAGCGCGCCGCGCAGGTGCCGGCGTTGTTCGACCAGGCCATTGCCAACATGCGCGAAGGCATGGCCAGTGGCGTGACCCAGCCGAAACTGCTGATGCAGCGCGTGCTGCCGCAGCTGGACGGCGTGGTGGCCGACGACCCGGCAAAGACGCCGTTCTGGACGCCGATCGCACAGTTGCCCAAGGACATGCCCGAGGCCGACCGCAGCCGCCTGACGGAGGCCTACCGCAAAGCCATCTCGACCGAACTGGTGCCGGCGTTCCGCAAGCTGCGCACCTTCATCGCCGACGAATACATCCCGGCCGCACGCACCACCGATGGCTATCAAGGCCTGCCGGACGGCGATGCGTGGTACGCCTACAACGCCAAGGTCAACACCACCACCGACATGAGCCCGGCGCAGATCCACGAACTGGGCCTGAAGGAAGTGGCGCGCATCCGCGGCGAAATGGAGACGCTGAAGGCGCAGGTGGGCTTCGAGGGCGACCTCAAGGCGTTTTTCCGTTTCATGGACACAGACAAACGCTTCCAGTTTGCCAGTGAAAACGAGCTGCTCGCGCGTTACCGCGCGCTTGAAGGCAAGGTCAACCAGCGCATTCCCGAACTGTTCTCGCTGACGCCCAAGGCGCCGTTCGAGATCCGTCCGGTGGAAGCCTTCCGCGCCGCGTCCGAGGCGGCCGGCTCGTACATGCAGCCCAGCGAGGACGGCAGCCGGCCGGGCATCTTCTACGTCAACACCTACGATCTGCCTTCGCGCAAGACCTGGGGCATGGAAAGCCTGTACCTGCACGAGGCCATTCCCGGTCATCACTTCCAGATCGCGCTGCAACAGGAGCTCAAGGGCGTGCCGGCGTTCCGCCGCTTCGGCGGCCAGACCGCCTACATCGAAGGCTGGGCGCTGTACGCCGAATCGCTGGGCAAGGACCTGGGCGTGTACACCGACCCGTACATGTACTTCGGCCGGTTGAATGACGAAATGTGGCGCGCGATCCGGCTGGTGGTGGATACCGGCCTGCACAGCAAGGGGTGGACCCGCCAGCAGGTGCTGGACTACATGGCCGACAACTCCGGGGTTTCCGAAACCGAGCGGGTGGCCGAAGCCGAGCGCTACATGGCCATTCCCGGCCAGGCGCTGGGTTACAAGATGGGCGAGCTGAAGATCATCGCGCTGCGGGAGAAGGCCCGGCAGGCACTGGGCGACAAGTTCGACATCCGCGATTTCCACGCAGAAGTGCTGGGCGAGGGTTCGCTGCCGCTGGACGTGCTGGAGGCGCGGATCGACCGCTGGATCGCCGCACACAAGACCGGCTGAGGCGCGCAGTCGGGCATCAGGCCGCAGTCGTGACCCGGTTGCGGCCCGATGCCTTGGAGATGTAGAGACGGCGGTCGGCTTCGGACAGCATGGCATGCAGGTCGGTGTTGCCGCTTTCAGGGCTGCTGACGCCGATGCTGATGGTCATGCCGAAACGCTGGCCGTTGGCTTCCACCTGCAATTGGCTGATGGCCTCGCGCAGTGCCTCGAAGTAGCCGGCGGCTTCTTCCGGCGTCAGCCCCGGCACGATCATGCAGAACTCCTCGCCGCCGAAACGGGCGACGAGATCTTCCGGGCGGGCATGGCGGGCCACGGTCGCTGCGGCGGCACGCAGGGCCAGATCCCCGGCTTCGTGGCCCCAAGTGTCGTTAATGTGCTTGAAGTGGTCGATGTCCAGCATCGCCGCCGCCAGCGGTCGGCCTTGACTGATCAGGGCCGGTACCATGCGCTGGCTCTGTTCGAGGAAGTGGCGGCGATTCGGCAAGCCGGTCAGGAAGTCGCGCGTGGCCAGGTCCTGCAGGCTGCCGATCAGTTCCAGCTGGTCCACGTTCTGCGACACGCGGCAGAAGAACTCTTCGCGTGAAAAGGGCTTGCGCAGGAAGTCGTTGGCGCCGTTCTTCAGGAATGCCGGTACCAGTCCGGGATCGGTGGTGCCGGAAATGCCGATGATCGCGAGCCGATCGCGCGCCCGGATGGCGCGCAGTTTGCGGGTCAGCTCCACGCCGCCCATGCCGGGCATTTCCTGATCGAGCAGTGCCAGGCGGATGCTCGGGTCCGTTTCCAGCCGGGCGATGGCCTGAGGGCCGTCGGCGGCCTGCACGACGCGGTAACCGTACATCTCCAGCAGGCCGGCGGCATAGGCACGGGCGGACAGCGCGTCGTCCACGACCAGGGCCGAGATGCGGCGGTTGCGTTCGAGCCGCTGCACCAGCCAGACCAGGTAGTCGATGCTGCCCGGCGCGTTTTTCAGCACGTAGTCGATGATCTGCTGGCGCAGCACGCGCTTGCGCAGGTCCTCGTCGTAGACGCCGCTGACCACGACGGTGGGCAGTCCGCGCGACAGGAAGAAATCGACCACCGCATCGCGGTCGCCGTCGGCCAGCACCAGCCCGGTCAGGACGAGGAACCAGGCATCGTCGGCATCCAGTGCAGCCCGCGCTTCGGCCAGCGTGGACACGACGGTGACCGGAAGCTCCAGCCTGTCCTCGATGGCCTCGGCGACCATCTGCGTGAAGGTGCGCGAGTTTTCCACCACCAGCACGCGCTGGGGGAGGGCTTCGGATACTGGGATGGAAGAGTGAATCACGGGCATTCCGGAGTGGCCGCATGCGCATCGCGCAAGATTCGTCGCCCCTCTATCGGCCCGGCCCGGCTGGACTTTAGTGCCGCATGCGCGCGTCGCCGTCCGCCGTGGTTTGCGGCGGACGGGGTGCTTCAACCGGCCTTGTCGGAATGGCGATGGCCGAAGAAACGCCGGAGCCAGCTTTCATGGCGCTGCTTGTCCTTCGAACGCAATGCCAGGTTGCGCTTGATCGTCTCGACATAGGCCTTGTCGTCGCCGCGGATGTGGTTGATCAGCCAGCGCGAGAGCATGTTCTTCAACTCGTCGGAGATGTCCTCGCCGGCCTGGTAGCGCTGCCGGTACTCGGCCACCCGCTTGATGAAGATCTCGTGGACGCGTTTGTGGGCGTTGGTGAAGGTGTAGCCGGCTTCCTCCATCAGCTCCTCTTCGAAGGCGAAGTGCGACAGGGTGTAGTCCACCAGTTCGTCGATGACTTCGCCGATGGCCAGCCGATCACGCGTGGCCTGTGCGGCGTGCAGATGGTTGATCATCTCGATGATGCGACGGTGCTGGGCATCGATCACGTCGATGCCGGTGTCCAGATCGTCCTGCCAGATCAGAAAACTCATCGTTCAGCCTCCCCACCCGACGGTGGCTTTCCTGCTGCGCCAATTCACGTTGCGAAGCATGGCGGGCGGGGCCTGCGCGGGCATTGATCGGGATCAAGCGCCGGGGAGGGGCGCTCAGCCGAACCGGGCCTCGGCGGCCTGCATGTGGCGCAGGACGGCCTCGCTGTAGGCCTTGTCCTCGCTGCGGATGTGTCGGAACAGCCAGTTGGCGAGCACTTGCTTGAGTTCCTCGCCGATGTCCTCGCCGGCGCGGAAACGCTCGCGCAGTTCGCGCACGTGCGCGGTGAAGATGTCGTGGATGCGCCGGTGCTCCGCGGTGAGCGGATAACCGGCCTCCTCGATCATCGTTTCCTCGAAGGCGAAGTGGAACAGCGTGTAGTCGACGAGCTCTTCGACCACTTCGCTGACGATGTCGTGCCGCTGCGCGCCCTGGGCCGCATGCAGGCGGTTGATCATCTCGACGATCCGGTGGTGCTGGGCGTCGATGACATTGATGCCGGTATCCAGATCCGGCTCCCAGACGAGGTAACTCATGCGCTGCTCCATTCCCCTGACGAATAAATAAACGCTGAAACCGCATCGGTCGGCAAGGCCACATCTTGGGCAGGGCGCCATGGGCTGTACATTGATCTGGATCAACCCGCTGGCGGGGCGGCGAAAGCGGGCGGCAAGCGTTGCTGCGAGGCCTCCGCCCACCCTTCCCACGGCGAACGATGCAGCCCTGCGAAGCGGCGCAACGCGCGTGGCAACGGATAGTCTGCCCCGGACCGGGTGGTGCCCAGTTCGCGCCAATGCAGCGGCATGGCCACCGGCGCACCGGGCCGTGCTCGCAGCGACCAGTCGGCGATGCAGCTGGCGCCGCGGATATTGCGCAGCCAGTCGATGAAGATGCGGCCTTCGCGCAAGGTCTTCGATGCGCTGGCGACATAACGGTC
>DMID01000186.1:4721-13535 GCA_003449195.1 Lysobacteraceae bacterium
CCCTGGCGACATAACGGTCGGGATGGGCCTGGGCAAGCCGCTGTGCCAGCGATTGGCTGAAGGTTTTCACCGTCTGCCAGTCGGGGCCGGGGGCGACGGGCAGCACCACGTGCATGCCCTTGCCGCCGGTGAGGCGGACGAAACTGCGCAGCCCGCGGCGTGCCAGCAAGGCGCGGATGTCCCGCGCGGCTTCGATCACCCGTGCCCATGCGACGCCTTCGCCGGGGTCGAGGTCGAACACTGCGCGGTCCGGCCGCTCGGGCATGTGCGCGCTGCTGCCCCAGACGTGCAGTTCCAGCACGCCGAGGCGGACCAGCTCGAGCAGGCCGCGGGCATCGTCCACGTACATGCAGTTGGTACGCCGGCCGTCCTTCGATGCCAGTGCGAAGCGGCGTACGGCTGCATCCCAGCCGGGCTCGGGATGGCGCTGGAAGAAACATCCGCCGGCCAATCCGTCAGGACAGCGCAGCAGCGACAGCGGCCGTCCCGCGATGCCCGCGAGCAGCCGCGGCGCCACGCGGCGGTAGTAGCCGGCCACGTCGGCGCGGGTGAATCCGACATCGGGGAAAACGATGCGCGCCGGTTCGGCGATCACGATGTTCTCCGCATCCTGCGCAGCGGCAGCAGACATGGCAAGGTCTCCTGGACGAGCCGTCGACAGCGTAGCGGGGCGTGGACTGGTCGGCGTGTCATCCGTGTCATCCCGCCTTCACGGTGGCCGGCCACGATGCTGCCGTTTACCGTTAATTCGTTGTAAAACCGGGGCGCCGCGACTAACGTGGCGGCTTGTTCTACACAGGTTCCACAGGGACGTCCTCCCGCAATGCCGCATTCGCCGCTGGTCGGTCTGCCGACCGATCGCAAATTCTTCGAAAACCATCCTTTCCTGGCCGTCGGCGAGGAGTATGGCCGTGCCGTCGTGGACGCCGCGGCCTGCACGCCGATGCTGCTGCCCACCCTGCATCCACCGGTGCCGGTGGACGACTGGCTGGTCCATCTGGACGGCCTGCTGCTGACCGGTTCGGCCAGCAACATCGAGCCGCACCATTACAGCGACGAGCCCAGCTGGCCCGGCAACGAACACGACCCGGCCCGCGACCAGACCACGCTGGCGCTGGTGCCGCGCGCGCTGGAGCTCGGCCTGCCGGTGCTGGCAATCTGCCGCGGTTTCCAGGAGGTCAACGTGGCCTTGGGCGGCACCCTGCACCAGAAGGTGCACGAGGTGCCCGGCATGCTCGATCATCGCGAGGACGAAAGCCTGCCGATCGACGAGCAGTACGGCCCGGCCCATCCGATCGCGTTGGCCGAAGGCGGCTGGCTGGCCGGCATTGCCGCCGCGGCCACCGGCGATGCTTCCCGTGCGGTGGTCAACTCCCTGCACGGTCAAGGCGTGGACCAGCTGGCGCCGAGCCTGATCGTCGAGGCCACCGCGCCGGACGGGCTGGTCGAGGCGTTCCGCCACGAGGGCGAGGGCTTCCTGCTGGCGCTACAGTGGCATCCGGAGTGGCATGTCATGTCCAATCCCTTCTATCTGGGCATTTTCCAGGCCTTCGGCGAGGCATGTCGCCGCCGTGCAGAACGCAAAAGGACGCGTTGAACCATGAGCCATCCGCGCAAACGCAAGGTATCCCCGGTACAGGCTCCGCAGGAGGACAGCTCCCTGCTGCGCTGGCTGAAGGACCGGCAGATCACCGAGGTGGAGTGCCTGGTGCCGGATTTCACCGGCAACGCACGCGGCAAGATCATCCCGGCCGACAAGTTCCGCCACGACTACGGCATGCGTCTGCCCGAGGGCATCTTCACCACCACGGTCACCGGCGATTTCCCCGACGATTACGACGATCTGGTGACGCCGGCCGATTCGGACATGCTGCTGCGCCCGGACCCGGATGCCGTGTGCATGGTGCCCTGGGCCACCGACCCGACCGCGCAGGTGATCCACGACTGCTACACCAAGTCCGGCCAGCTGCACGATCTGGCCCCGCGCAACGTGCTGCGGCGGGTGCTGGCCGCGTATGCCGAGATCGGCCTGAAGCCGATCGTCGCGCCGGAGGTGGAGTTCTTCCTCGTGCAGAAGAACACCGACCCGGATTTCCCGCTGCAACCGCCGGCCGGGCGCAACGGCCGCCCGGAAACCGCGCGGCAGTCGTACTCGATCGACGCGGTCAACGAGTTCGACCCCATCCTCGACCTGATGTACGACTACTGCGAGGCGATGGAGCTGGACGTGGACACGCTGATCCACGAGTCCGGCGCGGCGCAGCTGGAGGTCAACTTCCTGCATTCGGATGCGATGTCGCTGGCCGACCAGGTGTTCCTGTTCAAGCGCGCGATGCGCGAGGCGGCATTGCGCCATGACGTCTATGCCACCTTCCTGGCCAAGCCGATGGAGAACGAGCCGGGCAGCGCGATGCACGTGCACCAGAGCCTGATCGACGTGAAGACCGGCCGCAACGTGTTTGCCGGCAAGAGCGCGGGCACCCAGAGCGCGATGTTCGGCCACTATCTGGCCGGCCTGCAGAAATACGTGCCGATGGTGATGGCGTTCTTTGCCCCGAACGTGAACTCCTATCGCCGGCTGATGTTCGGCGAGGTCTCGCCCAGCAACGTGGAGTGGGGGTACGACAACCGCACCTGCGGCCTGCGCGTGCCGATGGACACGCCGGAAAACACCCGCATCGAAAGCCGCTTCGCCGGCTCGGACGCCAACCCTTACCTCGCGCTGGCGGCCACGCTGGCCTGCGGCCTGCTCGGCATCCGCGAAAAGCTCAAGCCGACCAAGCCGGTCAGCCACAGCGCCAAGCAGGACGGGTACGTGCTGCCCAGCTCGATGCGCGAATCGCTGCTGGCGCTGGAAGCCTGCCAGCCGATCCAGCAGCTGCTCGGCGAGCATTTCGTGCGCGCCTACGTGTCGGTCAAGCGCAAGGAGTACGAAACCTTCTTCCGCGTGATCAGCTCGTGGGAGCGCGAGTTCCTGCTGCTGACGGTCTGACCGGGGACCGCACCGTTCCGCCCGCCGCGTCCGGCGCGGCTTCCACTTGCCACCGCCACATCCGAAGGGATACCTGACTGATGAAACCCAGCATCCTCGCCGCCGCCCTTGCGACCTGCCTGCTCGCGGCCTGTGGCGGCAAACCGGCCGATAGCGCCAAGGCTTCCGGTCAGGAAGACAAGGTGCTCAACGTCTACAACTACTCGGACTACATCGCCGAGGACACCGTGCCGGCCTTCGAGAAGGCCACCGGCATCAAGGTGACCTACGACGTGTTCGACAGCGACGAGATGGTGGAAACCAAGCTGCTGGCCGGTTCCAGCGGCTACGACGTGGTGGTGCCGACGCTGAACTTCTTCGGCCGCCAGATCCAGGCCGGCGTGTTCCTCAAGCTGGACAAGTCGAAGATCCCCAATCTGGCCAACCTCGACCCGGCGGTGATGGCGCGCATCGCCACCCAGGACCCGGGCAATGCCTACGGCGTGCCGTACATGGTGGGCACCACCGGCATCGGCTACAACGTGGACAAGCTCAAGGCCGCCTTCGGCAGCACCGACATTGCCAACAGCTGGGATCTGGTGTTCAAGCCGGAGAACCTCGCCAAGCTGAAGGATTGCGGCGTGACCTTCCTGGACACGCCATCTGACCTGTTCCCGATCGCGCTGAACTACCTGCACCTGGACCCGCACAGCACCAGCCCGGCCGATCTGCAGAAGGCGGCCGACCTGATCAAGCAGGTGCGCCCGTACATCCAGCAGTTCCACTCCTCGCAGTACGTGACTTCGCTGGCCAACGGCAACACCTGCCTGGCGGTGGGCTGGTCGGGCGACATCATCCAGGCGCGCGACCGTGCCGAGGAGGCCAAGAACGGCGTGCACGTGGCCTATTCGATCCCGAAGGAAGGCGCGCCGGAGTGGTACGACATGCTGGCGATCCCGAAGGACGCCAAGCATCCGGAAAACGCCTACAAATTCATCAACTACCTGTTGACGCCCGAAGTCGAGGCGGCCAACACCAACTACATCCACTACGCCAACCCGGTGCCGAAGGCCACGCCGCTGGTGGAGGCGGCCATTCGCAACGACCCGACCATTTACCCGCCGGCCGACGTTGCCGCGAGGATGTTCACCTACGCGATCAATCCGCCCGAGGTGGACAAGCTCTACACGCGGCTGTGGACCGAGATCAAGACCGGCCGCTGAGGCGGCGGCCAACGACGTGAACGACCACAGGGGAGGGCGCATCGACGTTCTCCCCGCTTTTACGGGGATGCAGTGCGCATGAGCGTGGACACGGCCGTCAGGCCCGCGGCGACGCCGCACGAGACCGCTGGCGATGGCTACGTGCGCATCGTCGACGTGCGCAAGGAGTTCGAGGGCTTCGTCGCGGTGGACGACGTCAGCCTGGACATCCGCAAGGGCGAGATCTTCGCCCTGCTGGGCGGCTCGGGCAGCGGCAAGTCCACGCTGCTGCGCTGTCTGGCCGGCTTCGAGCAGCCCACCCGCGGCAGCATCTGGCTCGACGGCCAGCGGCTGGACGAACTGCCGCCCTACGAGCGGCCGATCAACATGATGTTCCAGTCCTATGCGCTGTTCCCGCACATGACGGTGGAGCAGAACATCGCCTTCGGCCTCAAGCAGGACGGCCTGCCGAAGGAGGCCATCCGCACGCGCGTGGCCGAAATGCTGGAGATGGTGCAGTTGGGCAAGCTGGCCGGGCGCAAGCCGCACCAGCTCTCCGGCGGCCAGCAGCAGCGCGTGGCGCTGGCGCGCTCGCTGGCCAAGGGGCCCAAGCTGCTGCTGCTGGACGAGCCGATGGGCGCGCTGGACAAGAAGCTGCGCTCGAAGATGCAGCTGGAGCTGGTCAACATCATCGAAACCACCGGCGTGACCTGCGTGATGGTGACCCACGATCAGGAAGAAGCGATGACGATGGCCACCCGCATTGCGCTGATGGATCAGGGCTGGATCCGCCAGGTCGGCACGCCGGACGAGATCTACGAATCCCCGGCCAATCGCTTTGCCGCCGAGTTCATCGGTTCGATCAACCTGATCGAGGGCCGCATCGGCGAGGACAAGGCCGATTACGTCACCGTGCTCAGCCCGGCGCTGCCGGTGCCGGTGTACGTCGGGCACGGCATCACCGGCGTGGAAGGGCAGGAAGTGGCCTTCGGCGTGCGCCCGGAAAAGGTGTGGATTACCAAGGACGAGCCGGACCAGCCATACAACAAGGCGCGCGGCAGCATCGAGGACATTGCCTATTTCGGCAGCCACTCGATCTTCCACGTGCGCCTGCCCAGCGGCATCAAGGTGTTGTCCAACTTCGCCAACCAGCAGCGCTGGGCCAGCGAGGGCCTGACCTGGGGCGACGAGGTGTGGGTGTCCTGGGACGACAACGACGGCGTGGTGCTGACTTCATGAGCGCGCTGCGTGCCGCCCTGAAGCGCTGCGTGCCGGGGCCGCGCTGGGGCGTGATCCTGCCGCCCTACCTGTGGTTGGGGCTGTTCTTCGCGGTGCCGTTCCTGATCGTGCTGAAGATCTCCTTCAGCCGGCTGGCCATCGCGATGCCGCCGTACACGCCGGTCCTGGACTACGTGGACGAGGCGCTGACCCTGCATCTGAACCTGGGCAACTACGTCGCCCTGGTCACCGATTCGCAGTACGTGGCCGCCTATCTGAGTTCGATCAAGATCGCCGCCGTTTCGACCTTGCTGACCTTGTTGGTCGGCTACCCGATGGCCTACGTGATCTCGCGCCTGCCCGCCGCCACCCGCAACGTGGCGCTGATGCTGGTGGTGCTGCCTTCGTGGACGTCCTTTCTCGTGCGCGTTTACGCCTGGATCGGCATCCTCGACGGCAACGGTTTGCTCAACCGCGCGCTGATGGCCATCGGCTTGATCCGCGAACCACTGCACATCCTGTACACGCCGATGGCAGCCTACATCGGCATCGTCTACTGCTATCTGCCGTTCATGGTGCTGCCGTTGTACGCCACCTTGATCAAGCTCGACGACCGCTTGCTGGAGGCGGCCTACGACCTCGGCGCCAAGCCGTGGCGGGCGTTCCTCAACGTGACCCTGCCGCTGTCGCGCAGCGGCATCGTCGCCGGCTGCATGCTGGTGATGATCCCGGCGGTGGGCGAGTTCGTGATCCCGGAGATGCTCGGCGGCCCGGACACGCTGATGATCGGCCGGGTGATGTGGGGCGAGTTCTTCAACAACCGCGACTGGCCCACGGCCTCGGCAGTGGCCATCGTGATGCTGCTGCTGTTGCTTGTGCCGATCCTGATCTTCAACCGGGTGCAGCAGCGCGAGCTGGAAGGACGGTTGTCATGACTCCCTCGCGCACTTCCCGGTGGCTGGGACGCGGCGTGCTCGGCGCCGGCTTCGTGTTCCTGTACCTGCCGATCGTGCTGCTGGTGGCGTATTCGTTCAACGCCTCCAGGCTGGCCACGGTGTGGGCGGGCTTCTCCACCCAGTGGTACGGCGCGCTGCTGGAAGACCGGCAGATGATCGATGCCGCGCTGGTCAGCTTGGAGGTGGCGTTCTGGAGCGCCAGCGCTTCGGTGGTGCTGGGCACGATGGCCGCGCTGGTGATGACCCGCTTCCGCGATTTCCGCGGCAGGACCGCGTTCAACGCGCTGATCACCGCGCCGCTGGTGATGCCCGAGGTGATCATCGGCCTGTCGATCCTGTTGTTGCTGGTGTCGATGGGCGGGCTGCTGGGCATCACGCCCAAGGGCATCGTGTCGATCTGGATCGCCCACGTCACTTTCACCGTGTCCTTCGTCACCGTGGTGGTGGCCTCGCGCCTGCGCGAGCTGGACCGCTCGCTGGAAGAGGCGGCGATGGACCTGGGCGCCAACCGGCTCAAGGTGTTCTTCCTCATCACCTTGCCGATCATCGCGCCGGCGCTGGTGTCCGGCTGGCTGCTGGCCTTCACCCTGTCGCTGGACGACGTGGTGATTGCCAGTTTCGTCGCCGGGCCGGATTCGACCACGTTGCCGATGGTGGTGTTCTCCTCCGTGCGGCGCGGGTTGAGCCCCAAGATCAACGCGCTGGCCACGCTGCTGGTGCTGGCCGTCTCGCTGGCCGCGCTGATCGGCTGGTACCTGATGTACCGCGAGGAAAAGCGCCGCAAGCACGACATGCAGCTGGCCGCGCAGGAAAACGGCTGAGGCCTGCTGCCAAGGTCGTGATGCCGGGCGCACGCGGGCAGGCGTAGGCTGGACCTCCTTGCGATCCACGAGGTGATGCCATGAGCCCGTCGTCCACAGGCGCGTCGTCCGCGCGCGTCGTCGATACCGTCAATCCGTACACCGGCCAGGTCGAATACCGGGTGCCGCTGATGGACGCAGCCGAGGTCGAGGCCCGGCTCGCCGCCGCCACGCAAGCCTTCCCGGCGTGGGCGGCGCTGAGCCTGGAACAGCGCGGCCGCCACGTGCGCAAGATCGCCGACGTGCTGCGCAAGCGCCGGGACGACATCCAAACGCTGATGACTGCCGAGATGGGCAAGCTGCGCCGCGAAGCTCTGGCCGAGGTGGAAAAATGCGCGGCCTGCTGCGACCACTACGCCGACCACGCCATCGAATACCTGCAGCCGCAGACCATCATGACCGAGGCCCGCAGCAGCTACGTGCGCTACGAGCCGCTGGGCTGCGTGTTCGCGCTGATGCCGTGGAACTTCCCGATCTGGCAGGTGTTCCGTTTCCTCGCCCCTGCGCTGATGGCCGGCAACGTGTGCCTGCTCAAGCACGCGGCCAACGTGCCGCGCTGCGCCGACCTCATCGCCACGGTGCTGCACGAAGCCGGTTTGCCGGACGGCGTGTTCGCCGTGCTGCACATCGACAACGACCAGGCTGCCGAGGTGTTGCGCGATGAGCGCATCGTCGCCGCCACCCTGACCGGCAGCGAGCGCGCCGGCCGGTCGATCGCCGCCACCGCCGGCAGCGTGCTGAAGAAGTGCGTGATGGAACTGGGCGGCAGCGACGCCTTCATCGTGCTCGAAGATGCCGACCTCGATGCCGCCGTCGCCGCGGCGGTGCGCTCGCGCTTCGACAACGCCGGGCAGACCTGCATTGCTGCCAAGCGCTTCATCCTGCTTGACTCCATTGCTGATGCTTTCGTGCAGCGCTACATCGAGGGCGCGCAGGCGCGCGTGTACGGCGATCCGCAGGACGAGGAAAGCACGCTCGCGCCGATGGCGCGCGCCGACCTGCGCGCCGAGCTGCACAAGCAGGTGTGCGCCAGCGTCGACAAGGGCGCGAAGGTGTTGCTGGGTGGCGCACCTGTGGCTGGCAGCAATGCGGGCTATCAGGCAACTATCCTCGACAATGTCGGGCCGGGCATGCCTGCCTACGAAGAAGAGTTGTTCGGGCCGGTGGCGGCGATCATCCGGGTCAAGGACGAAGCCGAGGCGGTACGTGTCGCCAATGACACCAGTTTTGGTCTGGGTGGCAGTGTCTGGACCCGTGATGTGCTGCGTGGCGAGAATGTTGCCGTGCAGCTGCAGTGCGGCGCGGCCTTCGTCAATTCAGTGGTGAAGAGCGACGCGCGGCTTCCGTTTGGCGGGACCAAACGGTCCGGGTTCGGGCGTGAGTTGGCGGGACCGGGTATTCATGAGTTCATGAACATCAAAACGGTGTACGTCGCCTGACGGCGAAGTTGTAGGAGCGGCGTAAGCCGCGAAGCTGGTAATCCCACAAGGGCCCACGAAATCCTGCAACTGCAGTGAACCAGGTGCAGGCTGGGCAAGGTTTTGACCAGCAGCGGCTTCGCGGCTTGCGCCGCTCTGATACGGGCTGCTGGTAAAGCCCCTGCCGAG
>DMID01000186.1:13622-13913 GCA_003449195.1 Lysobacteraceae bacterium
GCTTCGCGGCTTGCGCCGCTCCCACAAAACGCGCAGCCGTTCCCATCAACCGAACGGTTGGTCGATGGACTTGCTCTGCGGGGTCATCAGTGCGGCGCCATCCTCGGTGACGTAGAGGATGTCTTCCAGGCGTACGCCGAAGCGGTCCGGGATGTAGATGCCGGGTTCGTCGCTGAAGGTCATGCCGGGTTCCAGCAGGTGGGTATTACCGCGCACCAGGTAGTCCCATTCGTGCATGTCCAGACCGATGCCGTGGCCGAGGCGGTGGCTGAAATAGCGGTAGTCCGGGCC
>DMID01000186.1:14052-14538 GCA_003449195.1 Lysobacteraceae bacterium
CACCACGGTGCGGGTGATGTCGCTGGTATAGCCACCGGCACGGCAACCGCCGTCGAAGATGATCGGCGTGCCTTCGACCAGGTGCTGCGGTTTGTCCGAGCCGTGCGGTGATGCGGTGTACTTGCCGACGTTGACGCTGGCATCGCCCCTCAAGCCGGTGCGGGCATAGGCCATCGCCAGCAGGCCGCTGATGTCCTGCTCGGTCATGCCGGGCTTCAAGGCCTTCCAGACTGCTTCATATACCGCCAGCGTGGCTTCATTGGCCAGCTTCATCAAGGCCAGCTCGGCCGCACTTTTTACCCGGCGGCAGCCGGCTACCACTGGCCATGCGGGTACCACCTTGGCCTGTGGCAGGGCATCGGCAATGCCTTTGGCGCGGAAGTAGGGCACGGCTTCTTCCATGCCCAAGGTGCCAGTGGCATGGCCCATGTCACGCAGCACCTTGGCGACCAGGGCGTAGGGGTCTTCGTCTTCCTGCCAGCCACG
>DMID01000186.1:14610-15091 GCA_003449195.1 Lysobacteraceae bacterium
CCTTGCGCGGAATGATCACGCCCGTGAGGCGTTCGCTGTCCCACCAGTGCATGCCGGTGAAATAGGTCAGCGAGCTGCCAGCGCCAATGAACACCGCATCGATGCCGTGCTCGGCCATCAGGCGCTGGGCCTTGGCCACGCGCGCGATTCGCTCGTCATTGCCAATTGGTACAACCTGCGCAGCGACCGATTTCAGGGTGCGCATCGATTCGGGCAACGTGTTGTCGGAAGTGGCTTCCGTCTTTGCGGACGCGATCTGCGACAAGGGCAGCGCGGCGGCACCGGCGATCAGCGTATTGCGCAGGAAATTGCGGCGTGCAGGGTTGGTGTGGTCGTGCTGCATGGTTGCTCTCTGGAAAGACTGGGCAGCTGGTCAAAGCCAGCCGGAACGTTTGAACAGGCGGTACAACACCACGCAGATCACGCCGACGCCAAGCATCAGCAGCGGATAGGCGAAGCGCCCGGCCAACTCCGGCATATG
>DMID01000052.1 GCA_003449195.1 Lysobacteraceae bacterium
ACCGACATCGAGCAGCGCAAGCGCAGCGTCGAGGCGGCGCGACGGCGGCATGAGGCCGGCGCTTCGCCCGAATCGGTCGTGCTCACCGCGCAGGCGGCGCTGGCCGAGGCCGAACTGGACCGCGCCCGTGCCCTGCAAAGCGAGAGCGCGGCACGGCAGACTCTGGCGGCGCTGTGGAACCAGCGCGATCCAGACTTTGGCACGGTCGCTGGCGATCCGCTGGCGCTGCCGGCGCTGGAGGACTTCGCGCAGTTGAGCGCTTGGTTGGAAAAGACCCCCGAGCTAGCGCAGTTGGCGGGCGAGGCGCGCATCCGCGAGGCGCAAGTGCGCCTCGCCCGCAGCGAGGCCAAGGCCGACCTGCAATGGCAGGTCGGTGCACGCACGCTGCGAGGCGACGACAACGACGTGGCGCTGGTGGCCGGCCTGAGCATGCCGCTGGGCATGTCGCGTCGTGCCCAGCCGGGCATCCGCGCCGCCGAGGCCGAACTGGCCCTGAGTCCGGTCGAACGCGAGGCACTGTCGATCCGGCTGTATTCCACCTTGTCCGGGGCCTACGGCGACTACACCACCGCGCGGCTGGAAAGCGAAACGTTGACCCGTGACGTGCTGCCCCGGCTGGCCAAGGCCGAGCAGGCCGCCGACCGCGCATGGCGCGCAGGCGCGATCAGCTACATGGAGTGGGCGATGTTGCAGGACCAGCGGGTGCAGGCGCGCAAGCGCCAGTTGCAGGCCGCGCTCGACGCCCAGACCGCCCTCATCGAAATCCAGCGCCTGACCGGCCAGCCCATCGTCACGGCCGCCGGCAACGCCCCCCATTCGGAAAGCACCCCATGAAAATTCTTGCGAAAAGCCTCTCGGCCACGACTCTGGCCTTGACAATCTCCCTGTTGCTGGCCAGTTGCGGCAAGCAGGACCCAGCACCCGCCGTGGAAGAAAAAGCCGCTAGCGCAGAAGGCGGCGAACACGAAGAAGAAGCCGCCGAATCCACTGTGATCGACAAGGCCGAAGCCGACGCGAACGGCATCAAGACGGCCTCGGCCACGGCGGGCACCATCGCGCAGGAACTCGAAGTTCAGGGGCTGCTGGGTGCCATCGATGGCAGCGTGGCCCAGGTCACCGCGCGCTACCCTGGCCGCATTCAGTCGCTGCGCGCCAACGTCGGCGACCGAGTGAAAGCCGGGCAATCGCTGGCGGCGATCGAAAGCAATCTGAGCCTGAGCACGTACTCGGTGTCCGCGCCGCTGTCGGGCGTGGTACTGAGCCGGCAGGCGCAGGTGGGCGGCGGTGCGGCCGAAGGTCAACCGCTGTTCGAGATTGCCGATCTATCCAAAGTCTGGGCCGACCTGAGCCTGTTCGGCGAGCAGATCCGCCAAGTGCCGGCCGGCGCACCGGTCACCCTTACCCGCCTGTACGACGGCAGCGCCGTCCAGGCCACCATCGAGCGCGTGCTTCCCGGCACGTTCGCCGCCAGCCAGAGCGCGATTGCCCGCACCACGCTGGATAACGCCGATGGCCAGTGGCGGCCCGGCATGGCCGTCACCGCGCGCATCACCATCGACCGCCGCGACGCGGCGCTGGTGCTGCCGCTGGCAGCGTTGCAGACCATGGACGGCCACGAGGCTGTATTCGTGCGCAACGGCGATACCTACACTGCACGCGCGGTGAAGACCGGCGCACGCGATGCCACCCATGTGGAAATCCTCGAAGGCGTGAAGGCAGGCGAGGACGTGGTGGTGGCGCAAAGCTACCTGGTCAAGGCGGACATCGAAAAGTCCGGCGCATCCCACGAGCACTGAGGAGACCGCCGACATGCTCGAAAAAATCATCCGCGCGTCGATCAACCACCGCTGGTTGGTCATGACGCTGACGCTGGCGTTGATCGCACTCGGCATCTGGAGCTTCCGGCAACTGCCGATCGACGTGACCCCGGACATCACCAACGTCCAGGTCCAGATCAACACCGCTGCCCCCGGTTATTCGCCGCAGGAGGTGGAGCAGCGCATCACCTATCCGGTGGAGACGGCGATGGCCGGGCTGCCGAAGATGGACTACTTCCGCTCGCTCTCGCGCTACGGCCTGTCGCAGATCACCGTGGTGTTCAAGGACGGCACCGACATCTATTTCGCCCGCCAGCAGGTGGCCGAACGCCTGTCGCAGGTGAAGTCGCAGATTCCCGGCAACGTCGAGCCCACGATGGGGCCGATCGCCACCGGCATGGGCGAGATCTTCAACTACACGATCGATGCCGATCCGAAGGCACGCAAGCCCGACGGTACGCCGTACACCGCCACCGACCTGCGTACCCTGCAGGACTGGGTGATCCGCCCGCAGTTGCGCAACGTGCCCGGCGTCACCGAGGTCAACACCCTGGGCGGCTACAAGCGCGAAATCCATGTCACCCCTGACCCCGCGCGATTGCGCGCACTCGGCTTCACTCTTGAGGATGTCGTCGCCGCGCTGCAAGCCAACAACCAGAACGCCGGTGCCGGCTACATCGAACGCAACGGCCAGCAGTTCCTGGTGCGCGTCCCCGGCCAAGTCGCCGACATCGCGCAGATCCAGTCCATCGTGCTGGGCACCCGTGGCAACGCCATCCTGCGCATCCGCGACGTCGCCCAAGTGATCGAGGGTCAGGAACTGCGCAACGGTGCGGCCACCCAGAATGGGCATGAAGTGGTGCTGGGCACGGCCATCATGCTGGTCGGCGGCAACAGCCGTGACGTGTCCCAGGCCGTCGCAGCGCGCTTGAAGGAAGCCGAGAAGAGCCTGCCGACGGGCATCACCGCCACGCCGGTCTACGACCGCACCGTGCTGGTGGATCGCACCATCGCCACCGTCGAGAAGAACCTGGTCGAAGGCGCGTTGCTGGTCATCGTCATCCTGTTCGCGCTGCTGGGAAATTTCCGCGCGGCACTGATCACCGCGGCGGTGATCCCGCTGGCGATGTTGTTCACCCTGACCGGCATGGCCCGCACCGGGGTGTCGGCCAACCTGATGAGCCTGGGCGCGCTGGATTTCGGCCTGATCGTCGATGGCGCGGTGATCATCATCGAGAACTGCCTGCGCCGCTTCGGCGAACGCCAGCATGCACTCGGCAGGATGCTGACCCTAGACGAACGTTTCGACCTGACCGCCAGCGCCACTGCGGAAGTGATCCGGCCCAGCCTGTTCGGCCTGGGCATCATCACCGCCGTGTACCTGCCGATCTTTTCCCTGAGCGGCGTGGAAGGAAAGATGTTCCACCCGATGGCGATCACCGTGGTGATGGCGCTGGTCGGGGCGATGCTGCTGGCGCTGACCTTCGTGCCGGCTGCGATCGCCCTGGCCCTCGGCGGCAAGGTCGAGGAAAAGGAGAACCGGATAATGGCCTGGTTGCTGCGGCGCTACGAGCCGCTGCTGGGCTTTGTCCTGCGTCGCGGCACGCTGGTCGCCATTGGCGCGCTCGTGCTGCTGGCCGGCAGCGCCGCGCTGACCACGCGGCTGGGCAGCGAGTTCGTGCCCAATCTGGATGAAGGCGATATTGCCATGCAAGCCATGCGCATCCCCGGCACCAGCCTGACCCAGTCGGTGGAGATGCAACGCCGACTGGAAACGCGTCTGCTCGAAGTGCCCGAGGTGGAGCGCGTGTTCACCCGTCTGGGCACGGCCGAGGTCGCCTCCGACCCGATGCCGCCCTCGGTCGGCGATGCCTACGTGATGCTCAAGCCGCGCGAACAATGGCCCGATCCGTCCAAGCGCAAGGACACGCTGGTCGAGGAAATCCAGGCATTGGCCGCCAAGGTGCCCGGCAACAACTACGAGTTCAGCCAGCCGATCCAGATGCGCACCAACGAGCTGATCTCCGGCGTGCGTGCCGACGTGGCGATCAACCTGTACGGCGACGACCTGGACACGCTGCTGCAAGTGGGCCAGCGCATCGCGGCCGCAGCCGGCACCGTGGCCGGTGCAGCGGACGTGCGCGTGGAACAGGCCGGAGGCCTGCCGTTGCTGTCGGTCGTGCCGGACCGTCTTGCACTGTCGGCCTACGGCTTGAGCCTGCAAGACGTGCAGACGACGGTGGCCACCGCCATCGGCGGCGAGGTCGCCGGCCAGTTGTTCGAGGGCGACCGCCGTTTCGACTTGGTCGTGCGCCTGCCCGAAGCGCTGCGCCAGAATCCGGCGGCAATTGCCGTGCTGCCGATTCCGTTGCCTGCGACGGCTGAATCGGCCAATGGTCAGGCTCCACGCACTGTGCCGCTGGGCAGCGTGGCCAAGGTGGAGATGATCGAGGGTGCCAACCAGATCAACCGCTACAACGGCAAGCGCCGCATCGCGGTTACCGCCAACGTGCGCGACCGCGACCTGGGCGGCTTCGTCGCCGATCTGCAACGCACCGTCAACACCCAGGTCCAGGTGCCGACCGGCTACTGGATCGAATACGGCGGCAGCTTCGAGCAACTGATATCGGCCAGCCAACGCCTGGCGATCGTGGTGCCGGTGACGCTGGTGCTGATCTTCGCGCTGCTGTTCTGGGCGTTCGGTTCGGCCAAGGACGCGGCGATCGTGTTCAGCGGCGTGCCGCTGGCGCTGACCGGCGGTGTGATGGCGCTGTTGTTGCGCGGGATTCCGTTCTCGATCTCGGCGGGCATCGGCTTCATCGCCCTGTCCGGCGTGGCGGTGCTCAACGGACTGGTGATGATCAGCTTCATCCGTCACATGCGCGAGCAGGGCGAGTCGCTGGAACAGGCGGTGCGGCACGGCGCGGTGACCCGCCTGCGGCCGGTGCTGATGACCGCGTTGGTGGCCTCGCTCGGTTTCGTGCCGATGGCGCTGAACGTCGGTGCCGGCTCGGAGGTGCAGCGCCCGCTGGCAACGGTGGTCATCGGCGGCATCATTTCCTCGACCCTGCTGACCTTGGTGGTCCTGCCGGTGCTGTACCGATGGGTGCATAGCCGCTTCCCCGGAAAGGCGGCTCCCGGAGAGGTGTGAACGCCTGCCCAGCCCGCCTTCCATCAAAACAGATGGCGGGCGGGCCGGTGTGGCCAAACGTCGAGTACGGGCACTGAGGAGCCATCCAATGAACAACCATCACCCACACCAGCGTGTGGATAAGCAAGCCCTTGCTTCCATCGCGGCAAGGGCCGGACCCCATGCACAAGCGGCACTCTCCGGCAGATGCAGAGAGGGTCACCACCATGCGTAGCGAGCCACTGCTGGAAAAAACATGTCGCAATTCCCGGCGATGGTGTCCGCGACTGAGCGTGGACATACTTGCCTGGGGCCTGGCGATCTACGTCGCGGTGGTATTGAACACCGCATTCTGGCGCGCTGCCGCTGCTGCGGGAGCCTTCACCGGCAATGGAGCCATCACGACCGCGATCAGTCTGTTCCTGATCATCGTCGCGCTCAACGTGTTGCTGGCGCGTCCGTTCTGCACGCGCTGGACGACACGTCCGGTTCTGAGTGCCTTTCTGCTGATCGCTGTTTTCGTATCGTTTTTCTCCGACCGTTATGCGGTGCATTTCGATGTCGGGATGGCACGCAACATCCTAGCAACCGATCCCGCCGAATCGCGCGAATTGGCCACGACGGCGCTGCTGGGGCATGTGCTGCTCTATGCAACGCTGCCGCTGCTCCTGATCTGGGGCAGCGTGCTGCGCTGGACGTCGAAACGGCGTTCCCTGCTGCTGGCGCTTGGATCGGTCGCGTTGGCGGTGGCACTGGTCGTGGCAAGTGCTCTGCTGGGCTTCAAGGATGTATCGGCCTTGATGCGCAACAATCCCGAACTGCGCTATCTCGTTGCTCCGTCGAACATCCTGGTCTCGTTTGGCCGGATCGCTGCCAAGAAGTGGCAAGGGCGCGATGCCGGGCCGCGGCAAGTCGTGGCGGCCGATGCCCGTCTGGATGGGCACGCTGCCGTGACCCGTCCGCACATCCTGGTGATCGTCGTCGGCGAGACCATCCGTGCGCAGAACTGGGGACTCAATGGCTACGCCCGGCAGACCACGCCGCAACTGGCCACGCGGAATCTGGTGAATTACCCGGATGTCACCGCCTGCGGTTCGAGCACGGAAGTATCGCTGCCGTGCATGTTCTCGGTGCATGGTCGCAGCAGCTACGACGAACAGAAGATCCGCAACTCCGAATCGCTCCTGCACGTGCTCGCGCGTACCGGCGTGAAAGTCTTGTGGCGAGACAATCAGGGGGGCTGCAAGGGCGTTTGCGAAGGATTGCCCTTCGAGTCAGTGAACCAGTCACAGGACCCGGCCCTATGCACGGCACAGGGTTGTCAGGATACCGTCCTGCTGGCCGGACTGAAAGAACGCCTGCAAGCCGCTTCCGGCGACACCATGGTGGTGCTGCATCAGTTGGGGAACCACGGCCCAAGCTATTACCTGCGCTATCCCGAATCGTTGCGCAGCTTTCAGCCCGACTGCCGAAACGCTGACTTGAGCGAGTGTTCCCGCGAGGAAGTGGTCAACGCCTACGACAACGCCATCCTCGCCACCGACGACCTGCTCGCCCGGCTGATCGACCTGCTCGGTTCGTTACAGGACAGGGACACGGCGATGTTGTATATCTCCGACCACGGCGAGTCGCTGGGCGAGAGCAACCTGTATCTGCACGGTCTGCCCTACGCAATTGCACCGGACACGCAAATCAAAGTTCCGATGGTGGCCTGGATCTCGCCATCGATGGCAAGCTGGCGTGGTCTGGACATGCAGTGCGTGAAGCAGCAGGCAGCACGGCCGGCTTCGCACGACAACCTCTTTCATTCAGTGCTCGGCCTGATGGAAGTGTCCACGAGCGCCTACGAGCGCGGCAAGGACGTGTTCGGGACGTGCGCCACCGCGACGCGCGGGGAGGCCGTCCGATGAACCTTGCGACTTCCACGCTCACCACTCTGCGACGCCAGCTACAGGCGCACTGGGCAATCTGGTTGCTCGTCGCGGCCAGCCTTGCGGCGGGGATCGGCATGCGGCAGCCCTCGCCACCTGACGAACCGCGTTTCGTGCTGGCCGCACGAACCATGGTGGAAACCGGGCGATGGCTGCTGCCCCAGCGCGGTATCGAGTTGTACGCCGAGAAGCCGCCGGTGTTCATGTGACGACGCAATCACGAGGTAGTCCCAGCCATGAGCAAGCAACTTACCCATTCCCCTTCGAGTACCCACCACGACAGGACGCGCTGAGATGATCAAGAATCTGCAACTGGACATCCCCATCCTGCTTCCAGAAGTAACGGATGAAGCCGATGCCTGCATTTCCCGCTTGGTCGAGGAGTTGCGGGCCAAATCCGGCATCGACCGGGTGCACGTGCGTACTGCGGGCAAAGGCGTTCCGGCAAAACTGTGCATCCACTACGACCCGGACATCCAGCCGCTGGCTCGCATCCGCGAATTGGCCGAAGCCGCCGGTGCCCGCATCAGCCAGCGCTTCGGCCATGTGCGCCTGGACGTCGAAGGCATCCAGCATGAGCGCCGGGCTCGTACCGTAAGCGATACGTTGCGCCAGATACCCGGTGTCCTGGAAGCCCAGGCCAGTGCCGCCGGCACCGTGCATGTCGAGTTCGATCGCGATCAGGTCGATGAGCCGGTCCTGATTGCAGCCCTGGCGCGTATCGGCGTACTGCTCAGGACGCAAGACCGGCCTTCGGGTTCCTCCGGGCATGACAACGAAGGCGAAGACAAGCACGCCCACGACCATGGCGGCCTGCTGGGGCCGAACAGCGAACTGATCTTCGCCTTGTCCTGTGGCGCGGCGCTGCTGATCGGCTTTGCCATCGAGAAGTTGACCGCCGCGCTCGGGTGGTGGCCGCTGGTCTGCTACGTCGCCGCCTACGTGTTCGGCGGCTTCTACACGGTGCGCGAGGCCTTCGACAACCTGCGGCTGAAACGCTTCGAGATCGATACCTTGATGCTGGTCGCCGCTGCCGGCGCGGCAGCGCTGGGATCGTGGGCCGAAGGGGCATTGCTGCTGTTCCTTTTCAGCTTGGGCCATGCCTTGGAGCACTACGCCATGGGGCGGGCCAAGCGCGCGATCGAGGCGCTGGCCGAACTGGCACCGGAAACAGCCCGGCTACGGCGGGACGGGCAATGGGTAGAGGTGTCCGTTGCCAAACTGGAGATTGGCGATGTCGTCTCGGTGCGCCCAAACGAGCGTCTGCCAGCCGATGGCTTCGTGGTCGCGGGCACGTCGAGCGTCAACCAGGCGCCGGTGACCGGCGAGAGCATTCCAGTGGACAAACGCCCGGTGGACGATCCCGCCGCCGCACGTGGCAAGGCAGTGGCATTGGAAGCCAGCTCTCGGGTATTCGCCGGGACGATCAATGGCACCGGCGCGCTGGAGGTGGAAGTCACCAAGCGATCGGGCGAATCGGCCTTGGCGCGAGTGGTTCAATTGGTCAGCGAAGCCGAGACCCGGCAATCGCCCACCCAGCGCCTGACCGAACGGATCGAACGCATCTTCGTGCCGTCGGTGCTGGCGCTGGCCTTCGTACTGCTGTTCGCGTGGGTGGTAGTGGACGAGCCGTTCCGCGACAGTTTCTACCGTGCAATGGCGGTGCTGGTGGCGGCCAGCCCGTGTGCGCTGGCCATCGCCACGCCCAGCGCGGTGCTGTCGGGCATTGCCCGCGCGGCACGTGGCGGCGTGCTGGTGAAAGGCGGGGCACCACTGGAGGACTTGGGATCGCTGCGGGCGATGGCCTTCGACAAGACCGGCACCCTGACCGAGGGACGGCCGCGCATCACCGACGTGGTGCCGGCCGATGGTGCCAGCGAAGCCGAATTGCTGGAAGTCGCGGTGGCGGTGGAATCGCTCAGCGACCATCCGCTCGCAACGGCAATCGCACGCGACGGACGCGAACGTCTGGGCGGGCGCGAGCCGACGACTGCCAGCGACCTCAAGAGCCTGACCGGGCAAGGCGTTACCGCCCGCATCGGCAGCACCCCCGTGTGGATCGGCAAGGCGGAGATGTTTGGCAACGAAGGCCTTGCGCCGCTCGGCGAAACCGCCGCCGCGAGCATCGCATCACTGCGCGAACAGGGCCGCACCACGATGGTAGTGCGTCTGGGCGATCGCGATCTGGGGACCATAGGCTTGATGGACACGCCACGCGCCGGCGCACGCGAAGCCTTGGAGCAACTGCGTGCCCTCGGCATCGAGCGGATGATCATGATCTCAGGCGATCACCGTAACGTGGCCAATGCCGTGGCCGAACAGGTCGGGCTGGACGAAGCCTGGGGCGACCTGATGCCGGAGGACAAGGTCGAGGCCATCCGCAAGCTGCGTGCGCAGGACAAGGTGGCGATGGTCGGCGATGGTGTGAACGACGCGCCGGCCATGGCCAACGCCACGGTCGGGATCGCGATGGGCGCAGCCGGCTCGGATGTCGCGCTGGAGACCGCGGACGTGGCACTGATGGCCGACAACCTGCGCCACCTGCCGTTCGCCGTGGGATTGAGCCGGCGCACGCGGGCAGTGATCCGGCAGAACCTGTTCGTTAGCCTCGGCGTAGTGGCCTTGCTAGTGCCGGCCACGATCTTCGGATTGGGCATCGGCCCAGCGGTGGCTATGCACGAAGGTTCGACGCTGCTGGTGGTCTTCAACGCCTTGCGGTTGCTGGCCTACCGTGATGATCGCTCATGATGCTTGCATCGAGCCGATTCGTCGGTGCTGACATACCATCAGTTGGGTTCACCCCCAGTTTCACCGACGCAGACGAGAAGCCTGAACTAGGCAGGCCATGGGAAGTTGCCTGTGGCTCTTCGTGAGTGGCTGTTTGGGGTCGGAAGCCGGCCGCCTAGCATTGGACAGGTCCTACGCTCACTGAGCCCATATCCGCAGACTATTCTCTATTTGCTACGTCTTAGCTCATCCAGGTAGTTCGCCCAAGCCTGCATCATCTTCTTGCGCTCTCCCAGATGGGTAGTCCGGTTGTACGCCCGCCCCAGTGGATCCCGCACGGCATGAGCGAGTTGATGCTCGATGAAGTCCGGCCTGAACCCAAGCACCTCGTCCAGCAAGGTTCTCGCCATGGCCCGAAAGCCATGGGCAGTCATCATCTCGCCGTCAAACCCGAGGTTGCGCAGAGCAGCATTGATCGTGTTCTCACTGATTGGCTTCTGGATGCTGCGCACGCTCGGAAAAACGTACTGGCTTTTCCTTGCATAGGGCTGAACATCTTCCAGAAGCTCGACGACCTGCCCAGCCAAGGGAACAATGTGCTGGGTCTGGGTCTTGCTGGCGATGTAACGCCACTCAGCCGCATCCAGGTCGATATCCTCCCAACGCGCCGCACGGAGCTCGCCCGGCCTGACGAACAGGAGCGGCGAAAGCTTGAGCGCAGCGGACACGATTGGCGACCCTTGGTAGCCGTAGATCGCCTTGAGGAGCTTTGCAACCTGCTCTGGCTCAGTCAGGCTGGAGAAGTGCTTGGTTTTCGTAGGGGTCAATGCACCGGCAAGACTCAGGGCCGGGTTGTTCTCAGCCCGGCCGGTGGCGATGGCATAGCGAAAAACCATGCTCGCGGCGGCGCGAGCCCGATGTGCCGTCTCAACTGCCCCGCGGGCCTCGATCTTCCGGAGGGCTTTCAGCAGAATTGGCGCAGTCACGCTCCGAACGGGCAGATCTGCAATGCTCCCCAGATCGCGCTCCAGCATCCGGCGCTCCCGAACGACTGACCCAGGGGTCAGCTTCTTGGCCCGTTGCGTCACAAGCTCCTCAGCAAGCACGCCAAAGGTATTGCCGGCCTCTTCCTCTTGTGCTGCCCGCCCGATCTTCACCACCAAGGCTGGGTCCATGCCTTTCTTGAGCTGGGTCCGAACCTTGTCCCGTTCGGCGCGAGCTTCCGCCAAGGAAACCGCCGGGTAATCTCCAATGGTCAGCATATTCGCCTTGCCGGCGAATCGGTACCGATAGCGCCAGATCCTGGCTCCAGACGGCCTCACCTCTACGCACAGCCCATTGGCATCGGCGAGGCGATAGACCTTGCCCTGGGGCTTGAGGCTGCGCAGTTTGGTGTCCGTCAGCATGGCTGTGAGTAACCGATATGTGAGTAAGAGAAGACTCCGTGGTTATCTTACTCGCACCGTTACTCACGTTCTAGCTAGATGATGGCGCACGCGACCGGACTCGATCGGACAATAAATCCCAGAAATACCGCAATATTCCTAGAATACTTGGACTGATCTGGACGTGGCTGGATCAGTAGATGGTGGGCCCACCAGGATTCGAACCTGGAACCAAGGGATTATGAGTTCGGAAATTTCCACCCTCGGGGGGACTCCACCGCTATCTATTTAGATGTCTAAGTCATTGTTTTACGGTGCCTTTTAGGCCAATCGTCCCTATCCTCAAATATCAACGGGTCTCCCCCATTAACCCCGTTGTTTTCTCCCCCACCTACACCCCGGAGGATTTGAGGATATGGCTAGTACAAGGCTGACCGCTGCTGCGGTTGAGAAGCTGACCCCACCTGCAACAGGCAGGCGAGAAGTATATGACGCTGAGGTGCCGGGCTTGACCCTGCGCATATCGGCGTCCGGCGTGAAGAGCTGGAGCTTCACCTATCGGATGCACTCCAAGTCTCGCCGCCTGACGCTGGGCGAGTATCCCGGCGTTTCGTTGAAGCTGGCCCGCGACCGGGCGAGGGAAGCCCGCGCATCGGTGCAGCGGGGCGGCGACCCTGTGGAGGACAAGAAGGAAGAAGAGCGCGAGCGCCAGCTAAACGGCTTCGAGGCGTGCGCCAATGATTTCATCAAGAAGTACTGCAAGCCGAAGCTCAAGACATGGAAGCAGATCGAGCGGGCCTTTGAACGCTTCGCCATCCCTGCCTTCAAGGATCGCCCTGTCCGCGACATTCGACGCCGCGACATAGTGGAACTGCTTGATAAGGTGTCCGCCAAGACGCCGGGACAGTCCAACCATCTGCGGGCGTACCTCTCCAAGATGTTCAAGTGGCTCATCGAGCGGGAAGTCATCGAGATCAACCCGGTGACAGGCGTTGCCCGTCGCTGGAAGTCCCAGCCCCGTAGCCGCATCCTGAACGAGGTGGAGCTGGTCGCCCTGTGGCACGCGACGGAGCGCATGGGCGGGGCCTTCGGTGCCTGCACCCGGTTCTTGATGACCACAGGGGTTCGCCGGGACGAGGCTTCCTTCCTGCGCTGGGACGAGCTGGACGGGGACTTTGCAGCCCTCCCGGCCTCCCGGATGAAGGGCGGGCGTGACTTCAAGGTGGCGCTGTCCTCGACTGCCCGAGGCATTGCGGAGGGGATGCCCAAGCTGGGCGAGTTCATCTTCACGACCAATGGCCGCAGCCCCATCTCTGGCTGGAGCAAGGCGAAGGCCAAGCTAGACGAGTACATGGCGGAGGAGCTGGGCGAGCCGGTAGCCGACTGGCGGCTGCATGACTTGCGGCGCACCCTCGCCAGCGGCCTTGCCATGCTGGGCGTCCGGGCGGAAGTCATCAAGCGGGTGCTGGGCCATGCCGCGAACGCCAACGACGTGACCGCTGTTCATTACCTCTGGCACAACTATGATGCCGAAGCCCTTGAGGCGGTGGAGTCTTGGGCGGCCTACCTCGCCAAGCTGACAAGCCCAGAAGTGCTTGATTCAGGCGATGTTTCGGTGGCCCTTGAGAGCGTCGAATCTTATAATGGTGAGTTATGAAGCGAGATTTCGACCTCTTTGAAGAGGACACCCAGACCCTAGCAGAACAGCTTCCGGCTAACCCCCGGAACCGCTGCGAAATTGTCGTGGGCGATGCCCGCCGAATCCTGCACGAGATGCCCGAGGGGCACTTTGATTGCGTCGTAACCTCGCCTCCGTACTGGGGGCTGAGGGACTACGGCATCGACGGGCAGATCGGGGCGGAAACCACTGTTGATGAGTATATAGCAGACCTCGTGCGGTTGTTCCGAGAGGTTCGGCGCACCCTTGCCGACGATGGCACCTTGTGGCTGAACATCGGCGACAGCTACACCTCCGGGGGCCGCACTTGGCGCGATGCTGACGCGAAGAACAAGGGGCGGGCGATGGACTACCGCGCCCCGACGCCCGAGGGCTTGAAGCCGAAAGACCTGATCGGCGTTCCTTGGCGGCTGGCGTTTGCCTTGCAGGCGGACGGTTGGTATCTGCGCACAGACATAATCTGGAATAAGCCCAACTGCCAGCCCGAGAGCGTGAAGGATCGCCCGACCCGCTCGCATGAGTATGTGTTCCTGTTTTCTAAGTCGGAGAAGTATTACTACGACTGGGAAGCGATCATGGAGCCAGCAGCGGACCCGAAAAAGAAGTCGAAGAACCGCCGCACCGTCTGGAACATCAACACCGAGCCTTACCCCGGCAGCCACTTTGCGGTCTATCCGCGCGCACTGGTTCGCCTCTGCGTAGCGGCAGGGTCCCGCGAGAATGGCCGGGTCCTTGACCCGTTCTTCGGGTCAGGGACTACCGGCGTTGTCTGCAATGAGCTTGGCAGGCAGTGCGTTGGCATTGAGCTGAACGAGGAATACGCAGAGCTGGCGCGGGAGCGTTTGCTGCGCGGCCGCTAGTCCAGCAGCTCCACCAGCTCCTTGCGCCAGTCAGCCAAGGCTTGCTTGTCCGAACGGCTGATTGCGTTGATGTTGAGCGCCCCCTTGCTCTGACTGAATGTTGCGAAGAAGGGGATGCCCAGCCATTCCGTTTGCCCTTGCCACTGAATCTGCCCGGTAGCGAAGCAGTACGCCGCGAGCCGGGCCAGTGCGTTCTGCCGCACGACGACATCAGGATCGTGCAGATGAACACGGTCAAGAATGCGCAGCCCCCGATGCGGGCCGTCTGCAATCTCTAGGGTTAGCTCCAGGTATTCGCTCCGGCCCGTCTGCACCATCTGCGCGTCGGCGAGCTTGACGAAGTGCTCGCCCGAAATCGGCTTCGGCGCTGCCGGGGTTGTGGTTGCCTTATGCAGTGCCTCCGCATAGGCGATGGCCTCCTTGGCGACTTGTTCCGGGCTCAGGTCGGCGTGCCGTCCAGACGCCAGCAGCCCTTGCAGAGCGGAAGCGGCGAACAGGTCTTGACGGGTGATTTGCTTGTGCATGATGTTGTTCCTTATTCGAGTTCGATGGTGACGCCGTTGAAGGTCGGCAGCAGGCGGATGGGGCTTTCGCCGCCGTTCCACTCGAGCAGCTTCTTCTCGCGCAGGGTCTCGAGCTGGCGGCGGGCGTTCTTGCGCACCGTGTCCTTCTTGTCGGCCGGGCGCTCTTGGTACCAATGGTTGTGATAGGCGATCAGGGGAATCTCGGTGGCGAGGTTGCCGCCAGTCGCCATGCCCGATTGCATGAGCTGGCGTAGCACCTTGACGGCGGTTGCAGTCCAGCCGGTGAGCGGGCGGGCCTTGCCGTCATGGTCATGGACGACCACACAGGAGGTAATCGGCTCCCCGTCCTCGTCTTCGCCAAGCTCCACTTGATCGAGGGCGAACGGCAGCGGGATGTTGTCCTGCCCGTCTTTCTGCTTCTCGACAACGGCGCGGTGTGCGTCGCCATCCTTGCGGCACTGGATGACCGTATCGGCTGCACCTTGCAGGGCCGATGATCCGCGCATCCCCTTGTCCGCGTCCTTGCCGGAGTGATGGACGATCATGACGTGCAGCGTCGGGTACTTCGCCATGAGGGCGCTGATGGCACCGACAAACCGCTTCATGTCCTTGGCTGAGTTCTCGTCGTCGCCTTCGCCGAAGAAGCGGCTCAGGGTGTCGATGATGAGCAAGGCGGGCGGGACGCCGCAGCGGGCCGTCACGTAGTCAAGCTCCCGCAGCAGACTTTCTAGCTCGTCTGGAAAACTAAGGGAGCGAGACAGCATGAAGATTTGAGATGTTTCGCCGCCCTTCACCTTGGCGATGGCCTTGCCGCGCATCCGTAGCCCCGACACACCCTCGCCAGCCGCGTAAATAACCGGCCCCTGCCGGGTGTCCCTCCCCATCCATGGTTGCCCCGTGGCGACGGCGTAACCGAGGTCCAGCGCGAGGAACGACTTACCCGCACCGGGGGCACCGTAGAGGACCGACAGGCCGCCTTCGCCGAGGATGCCGCGAACCAGCTTGAGCACCGAAACCTTCTTCTGGATGAACTCGGCGAACGGCTCCAGCAGGTTTGCCGCGAGAGCCTTTCTGGCTGCTTCCCACTTGGCAATGATGACCTGTGCAACTCGGCGACCATGCTCCATCAGGGCACGTTCGCTGTCGCCGATGCGGCGGGCCTTGGGTAGCGTGAGCTTGTCGAGGTAGTCCGGGCGCTTGGTTGCCTTGTCGCGCTGGCCCAGCGCCGAAGCCAAGAACAGGCGCTTTACCTGTTCGTCGTCGCTGGTGAACTCGGCCAGCTTCCCGGCAAGCTCCAGGTCGGCGGGCGACTGCGAACCGTCACCGATTCCAAGCTGCTGCCAGTTGCCGTTCCAAAGCGACTCGAAGCGGCGGCCATACGTTGCCCGCGCCTTTGCCAGCACTTCTTCATCGCTGACTTGCAGGAGCGGCGGCACATCTACAACCGGGGCCGCTTGCGGCTTGTTCATCTCCGCGTGCAGCACCTCCAGCATGGGCTGGTAGTCGGCAACCGGAAGCGGGCGCACTACGTCGCCGGTGAAGATCATGAAACGCTTGTCGGAATAGACCTCTACGTTGTCCCGATGGACACCAGAGGGAACCGCGCCGCGCACGACGATGTGGTAGCCGGTGCCGCTACTACTGCGCTCGGTGTAGGACTGGAAGGCTTCCAGAATCTTCTGGTGCCGCGCCTTCTGTTCTTCGGTCGCGGGCTTGGTCGGCTTGTCGTCCAAGTCGATGACGCAGAAGGGGTCATCAGCCGACAGCATAAAACCGACGCGCAAGCCGTACTGGTCGGCATAGGCTTCGGCTTGCTCGAACGTCCCCCATGTGGCCGGATCGGTCGGGTCTGCCAGCCTTCCCGTCTTCGGATCGAGGGGCGCTTTGTCTGCGCGGGCGCAGGCCCATTGCGGGAGCTGCCGCAGCTCCAGCGGTATGTTGTTCTTCATGGCCGCCTCCGCTGTAGTCAGTTCGCAGCGCTCAGGGATGCAGCTTCGCGTTCAGCGATCCACGCATCCACAGTCTCGCGTTTCCATGCGACGCAGTTCGGGCCGAGCTTGATGCCTTTCGGAAAGCGGCCCTTCTGGAGCCACTTGTAGAAGCAAGGGAGGGAGATGTTCAGGAGGACGCAAACATCAGTTGCGCGTAGGAATGCCTTCTCGGTCATGGTAGTGCTCCAGAAAAACCGTTGATGAATGCGCTACGGTTTCCGGACACAGTCCTACTGATGTACATGCGCTAGGAAAAATATACCCCCGGATAATACGCATTGCACCCAGAAAGTAGATCCTCTTTTGCACCGCCAGATCGAGCAAATGAGAACCGATCTCAAGTAGAGAAAGGCTCGCGCATCCCAGCCTACCCCCAAGAATGCGGACGAAAGGACGGGCGGGATATGGGGACCCCCTAAAGGGGGAGGTCCCAGACATCCCGGCCCCCGTCCCGCTGGGATATCCCGCCCGGGATATGGGATATGAAGAAATATCCCGGCTAGTTTCAGACGATGACGCGACCGCTAGAACGGCATCTTTACCGGGAGCATGTCACCGGAGGAAGACAGGGAGGCCAGCGACAGCGGCACCAACGCCGACCTTTTTACCCGGCTGGCGGGGCGGGCTGAGTTGAAACCCCTGTGGTTTTCAGGCTTCCAGATATGTAGTCGGCTGGTCTGCCCGAAAAAGAGTAACTCCGACAACGAGTTACAGACTTCGCCACTAGCTGGGGGCGTACAGAGGGGCGACAAACAGGCAAAAAGAAACCCCGGAGGGCGAACCCATCCGGGGTTGGAGCAGCGCGCCGGGCTTTGAATCGACGCGCCAACCAGTTTCCTCAGGGCGGCTCCGGGGTAGCTGGTAGGGCCAATGTCCCATAAAGCCCGAACCTCGGCACCGGGTTGGCATCACCTTTCTCCGTGCCCCACCATTTTTACGGCGGGAACATAGCGGCAACCCTGAATTTTATTGGTTGCCCAGAATGAAAACACCGCCTTGGAAGCTGACGCCGGAAGAGCTGGCGAAGCAACAGGCCGAAGCTGCCGCCGCCCCCGCCGAGTCCGGCATCGCCAAAGATGCCAAGACCGGGCATTTCGCCAAGGGCAACGCGGGCCGTCCGAAAGGCTCCCGCAACAAAGTCACCCTTGCCATCGAGAACATGATGGAAGGCGAAGCCGAGGCCATCACCCGCCATTGCATCGACCTCGCCAAGCGCGGCGACCCGACCGCCATGCGCATCGTCATGGATCGCATCGCGCCCGTTCGCAAGGGCCGCCCGATTCCCAAGCTGGAGAAGCGCGACGGCGAAACCAGCATCGAAGCCCTGCTTCGGGCCGTCCTCGAAGGGGAGATTGCCCCCGAGGAGGGCAAGGAGGTTGTCGGCCTCATAGAAAGCGCCGCCCGTGTGGCTGCTACCCAAGTCCTTGCAGACATGCGCCAGCGCCAGATGGAGGCCATCCAGCGGGTAGCCGATTCCGGCGACGTTCCCGGCGGCGTCATGTTGGTTCCCATGCTGGGCGGACTGGACGACTGGGAAAGCGCCGTCCTCAAGCAGCAGCACCACCTCAAGCTCACCGTTAAGGAGTAACCCATGAACATCGAATCCGCATACCTCGTCAAAGACCCTGCCGCTACCAGCTTCCTCGACACCGCCCAGATCGACACCGGCCTGTCCGCCATGCTGGGCGACCCCAAGGCGCTCGATGCCAGCGTCGCCCCGGACGTTCAGAGCGCCCATATCACGCTGCGCGAAGCGGCCAAAAAGATTGCGGCGCTGGTCGGCGACCCGACCCGGACGGAGGTGCAGAAGCATCACGCCGCCAAGCAGCTTGCCGACAAGGTGACGAACCATCTGGAGAAGTCCAAGGCCGCTATCGAGCAGCAGGCGGAGAAGCTGAAGGCGTCGTCCCTGGCTCAAGCTGACCTGCACCTTGGCCCCCGCTCGGAAAGCGGTGTCCTGCACTCGGAGATTCGTAGCTGGGTACGCGAGCAGGCCAAGACCCCGGAAGGGCTGCTGCAAGTGAAGCAGGCGATGGCAGATAACGATGACGTCGCTGCTGTCCTCTGGCACTCCCCGTCCTTCCTCGTCGGGCTGGCTCCTAGCGTCCATGAAGGGCTGCGACTCGAAGCCCTGCAATCGCGCAAGCCGGACCTGTACGCGAACCTGAGCAACAGCGTCGGCCTCGCCAAGCTGGCGGGCAAGTATGAAGCCGCCATCCGCAAGGTTGCGCCCAGCTTCTACACGCCCAGCCTCGCGGAGCAGGCCAGCAAGCGAGTGGAAATCTAGCCCCCGACGAATCCCCCGGAACGAGTGGGGCGACCGGAAGGCGTTGATTGCCTTGGCGGTTTGCCCTTCTCGCCACCGGATAACAAATCAGGTAGCCCGCCATGACCGAAGCTCAGACCCACCTAGCCGCGCTGGCCGACTGGATCAAAGCCAGCAGCGCACCGCGTAAAACGCCGCTTGGCGGCGATACCGAAGTCGGGCCGTTCGCCGTCCTTGTTCCGCTGGCTGCCGACCAAGCGCCAGCGCCGACCTTCGACCGCGAAGCCCTGCCCCTGTGGGTACTGCAAGCGCAGGCACCCGCTGACCTCCCCGCCATCGACACCAGCGCCCCGGCTAGCCAAGACCACAAGGCGCAGCGCCTCGGGCATATCGTCTGGATGGTGCAGGAGGGGCGCTTTCCGGGCGTCCAGCTTATCGACCTGACCGACCCCGGCGAAACGCTACAGGCGGCGCTTGACCGAGAAGCCCCCGGCCTTGACCTCGACCAGACCGCCGCCGTCTTCCTGCCCCGCTGGTGATCCTATGGTCCGCGCCAAGAACGACGGCCCCGACCTGCCGCCGCTGACGCAGGACCTGCGGCACACACCAGCCGATGCCATCCACAACCTGTTCGGCGCTGTCTTCTTCCAAGCGTTGCAGGAGCAGGACCGGGAATGGGTGGAAAGCCCCGACTACCTGCTGGTCGCCGAGCTTGCGGGGATCGACCTGGATCTAGCCGAGCGGGTGCGCCGGATGTTTCTTGCTGGCCAGATCAAGCCGGGAGCCTTCGCCGGGCTGGCCCCCTCCAAGCCGCCAGAGGCCCAGCGGTGGGGCAGTGCGCCCAAGTCCTCGACGACCATCCGCCCCGTCGAGATGGTCCGGGCAATCGCCGCGACCATGCCTGATGCTAGGCCGAGCGAGGTTATCCGCGCCTGCATTGCTGCGGGGATCAACCAGGCCACCGCCGCCACCCAAGTCAGCAAGTATCGAAAGGCGCTTGCTGAGTCGAACAATTGATCGTCGTTCGGAGTGCCACTGCTGCGGCTCAGCTTGATTATTCACCTCATGGGCAGGGGAACAGGCCCCCGCCGCCTAACAGGAGAATCATCATGGCAACTCGCAACCGTCGCGCCCCCAAGAACGACCAGCCCGAAGAAATCCAAGAGGCAGCCCCGGAAGTGCAGGCCGAGGAAGTCCAGCAGGAAGAAGCCCCCACCCCTGTGGTCAAGACCCGGAACGCCTCCACCGTCGAAAGCCCCGTCAAGCGCGTCTGGGCCATCGCCGACTCGATGCCCGACGCCAAGCGGAAGGATGTCATCGCCGCCTGCGTTGAAGAGGGCATCGCCTTCTTCACGGCGCGGACGCAGTATCAGAAGTGGAAGCAAAATCAGGCGACCTGATTAACCATCCGAGAATCAACGACCGAAACGCCCAATCCTGCCAAGGGGTTGGGCGTTTTGCTTTTCTGGAGGGGTCCATCTGGGGGAGGGGTCGGCCTTGTTACCTGCGATTTTAGGGGGCCAAAGGCCGGGGCTATAGGGTAGGGAGGGCCAAGGCCCGTTCGCCCGGTATAGCGCGGTTACGAGGGCCAGGGGCGGGGTGTTGGCCCGGTGCCCTAGCATGGCCCGCAATCGACGTAAAGTGCTCACTCGTTTATGCTTTGCTGTTTTGAATATGACAGCAAGGGGTAGACGTTGAGCCTTACGGATCGAGAAAAACAAGAGCTGCTGGATGCGCTGGGCCGTCTTACCCCGGCGCAACAACAATGGGTCAAGGCCGCCATCCATTCTTTCGGTGCTGCCTGCACCTTCAGGCGCGCCCCGAACTCTGATGTGGTCACTGATGCGGTGCTGGCCTCCCTCGGGGATCGGCTGCTGAGCCACCACGCCGGGAGCCGTCAGGCCCTGAGCAAAGACCGCTTCGAGTTTGCTTTTGAGTCGGCGCTGAATGAATCAGGCATCCCCGCCCAGCTTGTGAAGAGCCGGACCAATCGCGGGCATGATATTAACATTCGCGGCGTTCCGGTCAGCCTCAAGACCGAAGCGGCGGCGACCATCAAGGACGACGCAATTCATGTCAGCAAATGGATGGAGCTGGGCCGGGGCGAATGGAAGTTGCCGCTGCTGCTTGAATTGTTCCTTGAGCACATGCAGAGCTATGACCGCATCTTCACGCTGCGCCGCCTGAAGGACCAAGGGGCGACCATCCGTTATGAGCTGGTCGAAATTCCGAAGGCGCTGCTACTGGAGGCGGCCAACTGCGAGCTTGAGGTCTGCACCAATAGCCGCCAGAACCCGCAGCCCGGTTACGGCTATGTTCGGGATGCAGCCGGCCAGCTCAAGTACTCGCTTTATTTCGACGGCGGCACCGAGCGGAAGCTGCAAATCAAGCATCTGCGCAAGGACCTTTGCAAAGTGCATGCGTCGTGGGAGTTTGAAACCGGGGGAATGTAGGGGAACGCGGCCCGAGGGGGAGGGTAAGGGGTTTTCTCCCCCAACGGCTCCCCCGGCTTTTTGGGGCGGGCCGGAGGTCGCTGGAGAAAGGCCCGATGCCAAGGCCCCGAGAGAGGTCAGTTTTCCTCGGGGTGGCAAGTCGGGGTGTGGCGGCAGGTTTTCGGTAACTTATTGAAAACCTTGGGGTTATGGTGGGCCCAGCAGGACTTGAACCTGCGACCAATCGATTATGAGTCGACTGCTCTGACCAACTGAGCTATAGGCCCGAAAACTTCAATCTTACTGCCCTGACCTCTTGATTATGAGTCCCCTGCTCTGACCGTTGAGCTATAGGCCCGCAGAACGGCTTGGCATTGTAGCCGCAGAAACAGAGAAGCCCGTCTTTCGACGGGCTCCAATGTGTTGCCTTGTTGCGCTGCCGGATCACTCGATGTCGAGGAACGATCGCAGCTGCTCCGAGCGGCTCGGGTGGCGCAGCTTGCGCAGCGCCTTGGCCTCGATCTGGCGGATGCGCTCGCGAGTGACGTCGAACTGCTTGCCGACCTCTTCCAGCGTGTGGTCGGTGTTCATGTCGATGCCGAAGCGCATGCGCAGCACCTTGGCCTCGCGCGGGGTCAGCCCGGCGAGCACGTCGCGCACGGTTTCCTGCAGGTTGATCGTGGTGGTGGTCTCGATCGGGGACTCGACGTTGGTGTCCTCGATGAAGTCGCCCAGATGCGAGTCCTCGTCGTCGCCGATCGGGGTCTCCATTGAGATCGGCTCCTTGGCGATCTTCATCACCTTGCGGATCTTGTCCTCGGGCATGTCCATTTCCTTGGCCAGCTCCTCCGGCGTGGCCTCGCGGCCGAACTGCTGGAGCATCTGGCGGGAAATGCGGTTGAGCTTGTTGATCGTCTCGATCATGTGCACCGGGATGCGGATGGTGCGCGCCTGATCGGCGATCGAACGGGTGATGGCCTGACGGATCCACCACGTGGCGTACGTGGAGAACTTGTAGCCGCGGCGGTACTCGAACTTGTCCACGGCCTTCATCAGACCGATGTTGCCTTCCTGGATCAGGTCGAGGAACTGCAGGCCTCGGTTGGTGTACTTCTTGGCGATGGAGATCACCAGACGCAGGTTGGCCTCGACCATTTCCTTCTTGGCCTTGCGCGCCTTGGCTTCGCCATAGGCCAGCGCGCGACCGATCTCCTTGATCTCGGCCAGCGTCAGGAAGACCTTCTTTTCGACATCCAGGGTAGCCTGCTGCTCGGCGACGATCTTGTCCTTCACTTCGCGCAGCGAGGACGACCATTTCTGCTTGCGCTTGAGTGCTTCGTCCACCCACTCCAGATTGGTCTGATTGCCTTCCCAGGTCCGGATGAAATCCTTGCGCGGCATCTGCGCGGTCACGGTGGCCAGATGCAGCACGCGGCGCTCCTGATCCTTGATCGAACTCTGCACGTCGCGCAACTGCCGGACCAGCACGTCGGTGAACGGCAACGGGAACTTCAAGGTGACGAACACCTCGGACATTTCCTCGCGCAGCTTGACCACCGTCTTGTGCTCGGAACCGTGCTTTGCATGGGCCTTGCGGAACTTGGCCAACAGATCGGCCAGCACGTCCATGCGGCGCGCAACCTCTTCCGGGTCCGGGCCGGTCGGTGCGGCTTCCTCGTCGCCACCGGACACATCGTCGTCGGACTCGTCCTCGTCGGCGCCATCGGCGTTGTCACTGGAGGAGCTGTCTTCTTCCACGGCCGGAGCCGATTCTTCCTCGACCAGGTCATTGAACCCGACCACGACCTCGGCCAGACGCTTCTTGCCTTCCTTGTGCTGCTCGTACTCGCCCAGCACCAGCTCGACCGATGCCGGGAACAGGCCGAGCGCGGCCTGCACCTGGCCCAGGCCTTCCTCGATGCGCTTGGCGATGGCGATCTCGCCCTCGCGGGTGAGCAGCTCGACCGTGCCCATCTCGCGCATGTACATGCGCACCGGGTCGGTGGTGCGGCCGCCCTCGCTGTCCAGCGAGGTCAGCGCGGCGGCGGCTTCTTCGGCCGCGGTCTCGTCGACTTCGCGGTTGCCGGAAGCTTCGCCGGCCAGCAGCAGCGTCTCGGCATCCGGCGCAACCTCATGGACATCGATGCCCATGCCGTTGATCATGCCGATGATGTCTTCGATCTGTTCCGGATCGACCATGTCGTCGGGCAGGTGGTCGTTGACCTCTGCGTAGGTCAGGTATCCTTGCTCGAGACCCTTGCTGATCAGCAGCTTGATGTCGGATTGTTGGGCTGGACGTTCGTTGGCCATGCGTGTCTCGCCACCGGCTGAGGGAATACGGGGAACCATGCATTATAACAGGCAGCGGCGTCGGTGGTTCCGCCGCAGACCCGTGCGGGCCTTCCCGAGACGTCCTTTCAGGTCCGCAGCAGGAAGGTCACCGGCCCGTCGTTGACGAGGCTGACCACCATATGGGCACCGAAGCGGCCGGTTTCCACCCGTCCAGCATGCCGGGCCCGGCACTTGGCGACGAGCTGGTTGAAACCGCGTTCAGCCTCGGCCGGCGGCGCGGCGGTGCTGAAGCCCGGACGCATGCCCGAGCGGGTATCGGCCGCCAGCGTGAACTGGCTGACCAGCAGCAGCCCGCCGCCCGTGTCGGCAAGCGACAGGTTCATCCTGCCGGCAGCATCGGCAAACACGCGGTACCCCAGCAGCTTGCCTGCCATGCGCTCGATCTGCGCCCCGTCATCGCCCGGCTCCAGCCCGACCAGTGCCAGCAGCCCGGCCTCGATGCTGCCGACGGTTTCTCCCTCGACGACGACAGAAGCCCGGGTAACGCGCTGGATCAGCGAAATCATGCGGAATCGACAGTGATGGACCGCCCGCCAGCATCCGGCATTGCCGCCATGCTGTCACCCCGGCCGGCAACGACGGCCCGGCTACACTGACGCGATGAATCCCGAAATCCCCGCCGCAGCGATCTACCGCGCCGCGCGCCTGCTCACCCGTCTGCCGCGCCCGCTGCTGCGCCGGCTGGCCGCCGCCATCGCCTGGCTGTGGTGGACGCTGGACCGCCGCGAAAGCCGGGTGGCCCGGCGCAACCTCGAACTGGCCTATCCGCAGATGCCGGCGCCGGAGCGGCAAGCCCTGCAGCACGCCATCCTGCGCACCACCGCCTGGCAAGCCATCGAGACCCTGCGCTTCTGGACCACGCCGCCGCAACGCAACCTGCGCCACGTCCGCGAAACCCAGGGCGTGGAACTGTTCGAAACCGCCAAGGCTGCCGGCCGGCCCTTGCTGATCGCCGCCCCGCATTACGGCAACTGGGAGCTGTTGAACCAATGGCTGGCTTCCCGCGGGCCGTATGCGTTCGTCTACCGCGTGCCCGAATCTCCCATCGGCGACGCCTTCCTGCTGCGTGCGCGCGGCATCGCCAACGTCACCCAGGTGCGGGCCGAAGGCAGCGCGGTACGCCAGCTGTGGAAGGCACTAAAGGCCGGTGGCACGGTGGCGATCCTGCCCGACCAGCAACCCAAGGCCGGCGATGGCGAATTCGCCCCGTTCTTCGGCGTGCAGGCGCTGACCATGACCTTGCTGTCGCGGCTGGCCGAACGCACCGATGCCACGGTGCTGGTGGCCTATTGCGAGCGGCTGGGCGAAGGCCCCGATTTCGCGCTGCATTTCGAACCGGCGCCGGCCGCCATCGCCAGCCCCGACCACGTCGTCGCGGTCACCGCGCTGAACGCCGCCGTGGAAGCCGTGGCCCGCCGCGATCCGGCGCAATACCAGTGGACCTACAAGCGCTACACGCTGCGCCCCTCCGGCCTGGGCGAGGACAACCCCTACCGATGATGCCCGATGCGCCGATGCCGGCCCCTGCCGCCGCACCTGTGGACTGGCAGCCCTTGCCGGCGCGCGGCGCGCGCCTGTGGGCGATGCGCCATGCCATCGGTTTCGGCCTGCCGGCCACGCTGGCGGCAGCC
>DMID01000148.1 GCA_003449195.1 Lysobacteraceae bacterium
GCCCGCGGCCCCGCCGCATCGCGCCCTGACCGGGGCCGATGCGGAGCAGCGCGGACGCATGCTCGATCTCGCCGTGGCCGGCGAACATGGCCTGCGGGTGGATCGGCGCGAGCTGTTGCGCGCCGGCGTGGACCCGTCGCGTCCGTCCTATACCGTAGACACGCTGCGCGAACTGCGCGAACAGTATGGCCTGCGCGCGCCGCTGGCATGGCTGCTGGGTGCGGACAGCCTGGCGAGCCTGTCCATGTGGCACGAATGGACGGACATCCTCGCGCTGGCGCACATCGTGGTTGCCGAGCGAGCGGGCAGCCCGCTGGACCCGCATGATCTGGAGCCCGTGCTGGCCAAGGCCCTGGAAGGGCGCTGGACCGACGATCCGGGCGATCTGGCCACGTTCCCTGCCGGCCGCGTGCTGCGCCTGCGTCAGCCCTTGCAGCCGGAGTCTGCCAGCGAAGTCCGCCGGCGCATCGCCAGCGGCGGCGATTGGCGCGCCTTGTTGCCGCATGTGGTGGCCGACTGGATCGTGGCCCATGGCCTGTACGGGGCCGGAGGCGGCCAGCGGCGGCAATGAGGCGGCAATGAGGCGGGGCCGTGGATGCTTCACGGTATAATCGCCGCCGAACCCAACGAGTCCGTGCCCTTGTCCAGCGAAGCCCACGTCATCAAGACCCGCCTGCCCAGTCCGCCGCCTTCGGTGGACGTGCTGCTCGCCACCGTGCGCGAGGCGCTGGCCGAACTGAAGGCCAAGGATGTCGTCGAAATCGACGTGCGCGGCAAGTCCAGCGTGGCCGACTGGATGGTGATCGCTTCGGGCACATCCACTCGCCACGTGAAGTCGATTGCCGACGAGGCCGTCAAGTTTGCCAAGAAGCTCGACGTCATGCCGTTGGGCGTGGAAGGCGAGCGCGAGGCCGAATGGGTGCTGGTGGATCTGGGCGACGTGATCGTCCACGTCATGCTGCCGCGGGTGCGCGAGTTCTACGCGCTGGAACGGCTGTGGACGGTGGGCGACCATGCGCCGCGCACGGCGGATGAAGCCGACGATGCTGCCGAGCTCTGACCGCGCAGGATCGAATGCGCGACGGCTGGATCAGGCCGGGCGTTGAAAGCCCGTCTGATCGCCACCGGGGAGCGCGCCCCATCTTGGGTCGCGCAGGGATTCGGCGAATACCAGAAGCGCTTGTCGCATTGGCTGCCGCTTGAGCTGATCGAGATCGAACCCGGCCTGCGCGGCAAGGGCCGCGACCCGCAGCGTGCCATCGAAGACGAAGGCCGGCGTGTGTTGGCTGCCATCCCCAAGAATGCGCTGGTCGTCGCACTCGACGTGCCCGGTCGCCAGCTCAGTTCGGAACAGCTTGCCCAGCGCCTGGAGTTCTGGCGCAGCCAGGGGCGAGATCTCGCTTTCCTGATCGGCGGCCCCGAGGGGCATGCTCCCGATGTACGTGCGGCCGCCAGCGAGCTCTGGTCGCTCGGCCCACTGACCTTGCCGCACATGCTGGCCCGCCTCGTCGTGGCCGAACAGCTCTATCGCGCCGCCGCGATGCTGGCCGGGCATCCGTATCATCGCGCCTGATCAGCGCGCTTCCCTTCCAGCTCATGCAACGAAAAGGCCGCCAGCGGATGCTGGCGGCCTTGACGTTCTACATTAAAGCAAGAGACTAAATCTTACCAATCGTACTGAACCTGGAACCGCACATAGCGCGGAGTGGAGTAGTACTTGGCTTGGCCATAGTTGTAGTAATTGCGGTAGGTCGCATTTGCATATGCGAAGTTGGTCTCATACACCTGCGTCGGCTTGATGTTGTTGAACAGATTCATCACGTCGATGTTCATGCGCAAGCCAGGAGCCCAGCTCGGCTTGTACACAACGTTCGGGCTGACGGTGATGATCCACGGAGTACGGCCGGCAGAACCCACCTTGCTGACGACGTCATCGCTGGCGCGGTTGGGGCCCGTGAGGATGGTGCCCGGATCGCACACGTGGAAGACGCCGGTATAGCCGTACTGGGTGCCGAAGCTACCCAAGCCGCCGCCCAGACAAGAGATCGGGGAACCCGATTGGGCCAGCACGTTCAGGCCAACTTCCCATTCCGGAGAGAAGGAGTAGGAGCCGAACACCTTGAAGCTGTGGCGGTGATCGTTGAACAGGTAGCCGTCTGCGCCGGTCATGATTTCCGCGAAGTCGAAATCGGAAGTCGTGCCGGTGTCATCTTGGCCGTTCGTGCTCTTGACCAGGCCTTCCAGGTTGCCGGTCAGCTTGGACCACGTATAGGACGCGCTGACATACCACTTGTCGGTCTGCTTGTCCGCGCTCAGGGTCACGGCCTTGTATTCACGCTTGGCCTTCGGGCCGAGTGCTGATCCGGGCACGGTGACGGTCTGGACGTTGCCATCCACGTTCAGATCCGTGGTGATGGTCAGGCTGCTGCCCGGGTTGTAGATGAAACAGCCGGGAATGCCACCCGGAACCGTCCATTCGTCGGCCCAGTTGGACATGCTGTTGCCGGCGGCAATGCCTGCGTTGTACAGCGCACGTGCATCGCAAGTATCGTCAATGGCATTGTGCACCTTGCGGTAGGTGCCCTTGATGCCCACGGTCCAGTCGTTCAGGAACGAATTGTCGGAAACAAGGCGCTTCTGGAAGCCGAGGATCAGTTCATCCTGCGTGTAGGGCTTCAACCCCTTGGATGCAACAGCCTTGGGATTCGGCACGCTGCCGTCTTCGCCATTGTAGACCTGATCATAAGCGCCGTTTTCATAAGAAACGGCACCGTTTGGCACCTTCGTCACCGGATCCAGCGTACCGTCGTATCCATAGACGAAATCGGTGTAGTAGGAGGCGGACGCCGCGCGCAGTGCAACGTTGGCGGCAATCGGCAGGGAGTAACGGCCCAGCGAACCGTACAGCTTGCTGTCGCCATCACCTGTCACGTCCCAAGTAAAGCCGAGACGAGGCTGCCAGATATTGTCCTGTTTGACAAACGCGACGCCATTCGAATTTTTGTTTTCGAATGAATCGTTGCGGATGCCCAAGTACAGCATGAAACTATCAGTGATGTTCCAGTTGTCTTCGAGGTACCAAGACTTCTGGTTTACCTGGACCTTGCCGCCGGTGGCGTAGTAGACGTGCTCGTAGATGTCATCCGATGCTGCCGTATCCAGCAAGTAATCGGAGGTGGATACATAATACAAATCCTGCACGGAGCCTTGGCGCGACTTCCAGCGCTCGTCACTGTAACCAAACGACACCTTGTGATCGCCCAGCTGCCATTCAAAATCGATACGGCCGGCATCACGCTGGTTGGTGCCGCCGAAGATGTCAACCGTTTGGACCGTCGCGCAGCCGATGTTCTGGCCAAAGGTGCTGCTGGTCGGCCGGTAGTCCACCACGTACGGGCACGAGGGGCCTTCATTGATGTTGCCCGCATACTTGGTTTCGACTCCCGCCGGATTGGTGGTGTAGTCGGAGTTGGTGTTCTTCATCTGACCGTACTGCAACGACATCGTCAGAGTATCGGTCAAATAGCTCGTCCACTTCAGAATGTTGGTCTTGCCGCCATTCTTGAGGTATTCGTTGCCGGTGAAGTCCGTCTTGCTGAGGGTGGCATCGAGACTGGTGTCGCTGTAGAGCGCTTTGTAGTTGTGATAAGTGCCCTTGCGAGTATTGTCGAAGCCGGTGTATTCGATGTGATTGTTGTCGTTGAGGTACCAATCCAGCTTCAACAGCCAATAGGGCTGCTTGGACGAGTAATCGGACGCAGTGGTCGAAAGCGACTTGGTATAAGCGGCCGTCGGCGAAGTGGAATAGCCATTGCCACGCGCGCCGTACGAGGTGGAATCGGAATTGGCAAACGAACCCAAGGCAAAGAAGAACAGCTTGTCCTTGATGATCGGACCACCGGCCCAGAAGCTCAGATTGTTCGAAGAGGACTCGTTCTGATCGTAGGAGCGGAAGATGGTGCCGTCCTTGAGGCGCACCGGATCAGGCTGCTCGCGCAGTCCGCTCGGGACCCACGTGTAGCTCACGCCCGCCTTCACTTCGTTGGTGCCGCTCTTGACGTTGACGCTGGTCACGCCGCCGGTGGAGAAGCCGTAGCGTGCACCATAGCCGCCGGTCTGCACGTCGAGCTGGTCAATGGCTTGGAACGGCACTTCGCTGAACGACAGGCTGTCGTACAGGTTGGTGACATTGAATCCATTGATGTAATAGCTGTTTTCCGCCGCAGAGGCGCCGCCGAACGAGGCCGGGCCGAAATAGTTGGAGCTGGATGCGGTGCCAGGGGTCAGCAGTGAGACACTCGTGACATCACGGCTCACGGGGAGCGCATTGAGCTTCTCGGCAGTGAACGTGGTACGGGTTTCAACACTGGAAAGATCAATGCCGTTGGGGCCAGAGCCCTTGACCGTGATGGTGTCCAAGCTGGTGGCATCGACGAACTGTGCCGTCGCTGCCTGACCGGCGACGACCGTAACCGTTGTGGTCTTGCCATCCACTGTGACTTCGTACTGACCAGTTGGCAAGGAAGCGGCGCGGAAGCGGCCGTCACTACCGATGACCGTTTCACGACTGATGCCGGAGTTCAAACTTTTGATCTGAACTTTCGCACCGACAGCGCCTGCAACAGCGCCGACGATGTCACCGGAGGTGCTCTGCGCCATGGCGACGCCGCCGTGCGCCAGGCATGCGCCGAGCATGACGGCCAATGCAGTGCGCTTGAGCTTGTACGCACTTCCTGGGGTGTGATTCTTCATCAGGCTTATCTCTCTCCACATTGGGTGCAATGCACCCGAAATCCCTCTGCAAATCAATGCGTTGGGCATTAGTTGGCCTGCCGAGCTTGGCCAGGCTTAACCAGAACGTAACCAAAAAATGCAGCAATGACAAGCGGTTCGTGGATGTAGGGAGTAAGGAGCGCGGGGGCAAATCAGCGTGTCGATGCGCCGGCTGCAGTGCTGAGCTCGAACGTCATGTCCAGGTTCACCGACACGGAGGTTTCGCCGATGGCGACCGGGGTGCTTTCGGTGTCGGCCATCTTGGCCATGGCCAGCATCGGGACCGGGCGGATGCCGCCGCCGCTGCCTTCGCTGATGCTGACGATGCGGCGGACCTTCAGGCCCAGGGCCTTTGCATAGGTGTCCGCGCGTGCCTGAGCTTGCTTGAGGGCGTCGAGGCGGGCCTGGGCGTACAGCGGCTCGGGATCGTCGATGCCGAAGGACGGGCCGTTGATCTGGTTGGCGCCCTGTGCGGCGAGGGCATCCAGCGCCTTGCCGAGCTTGGACAGGTCGCGCACCTTCAGGTTGACCGAATTGCTCGCCTGATAGCCGGCGATCTTCGGTGGCTGGTTGTCGGCGTACTGGTATTGCGGGTTCAGGTGGATGCCGCTGGTCTGCACGTCCTTGTCGGGGATGCCGGCGGCCTTGATGGCGGCCAGCACGCGGGTCATCTGTTCTGCATTCTGGCGCATGGCGGTGTTGCCGTCGGTGGCCTGGGTGACCACGCCGGCGGAAATGCTGGCGATGTCCGGTGCCCGGCTGGCTTCGGCGCGGGTGGAGATCGACAGCAGGGTGCCATCGGCCGAAATGGTGGCGGCGGTTTGTGCGGCGGCAGGCAGGGCGGCCAGCCCGGCGGTGGCCATGAAGGCGGCGAGGGCGAGCGGGCGCAGCATCGGGACGGACATCGGGACGGACATCGGGGACTCCTTGGCACGCGGGCCTGGCGGATGGTGTGCCAGAGCCTGTCGTGGCTTGTCTGAATGGGCAGTGATCCGGCCCGGGCCATCACCATTCAAGAGGGTACGGCGGGGTATCCTGTAAGCATGCTTTATCTCGCCTCCCAGTCCCCGCGCCGGGCCGAACTGCTGGCCCGCCTCGGGCCCGCCTTCGAGCCGCTGGCCCTCGATGTGCCCGAAATCCGCTCGCCCGACGAAACCGCGCAGGCGTACGTCCGCCGCGTGTCCGCCGAAAAAGCCCGCGCCGGTCTGGCCAAGCTCGGCCCGCATCCGGCCGGTGCGGTGGTGTTGTCGGCCGATACCGAAGTGATCCTCGACGGTGAGGTGTTCGGCAAGCCGGCCGATGCCGCCGATGCCGCCGCGATGCTGCGGCGCCTGTCCGGTCGCACCCACGAGGTGCTGTCGGTGGTGACGGTGGCCGCGGCCGGGCGCGAGATGCAGGTGGAAAGCCGCTCGGAAGTGACGTTTGCCCCGCTGGCCGAAGCCGACATCGCGGCCTACGTCGCCAGCGGCGAGCCGATGGGCAAGGCCGGCGCCTACGCCATCCAGGGGCAGGGCGAGCGTTTCGTGGCGCACCTGTCCGGCAGCCATTCGGGTGTGATGGGCCTGCCGATGCACGAAACCTGGACCCTGCTGCGCGAATTCGGAGTGCTCTGATGGCCGAGGAAATCCTGGTCAATGCCACCCCGCGCGAAACCCGCGTCGCGGTGGTCGAAAGCGGCGTGCTGCAGGAACTGCACATCGAGCGCGGCTGGCGTCGCGGCGTGGTCGGCAACATCTATCGCGGCAAGGTGCAGCGGGTGATGCCGGGCATGCAGGCCGCCTTCGTCGAGGTGGGGCTGGAGCGCGCGGCATTCCTGCATGCCGGCGATGTGGTGCGGCCGCCGCCGGCGGTGGCCGAGGTGGTGGAGGGCGAAGCCCCGCTGCCCACTTCCCAGCCGCCGATCACCGAGTTGCTGCGCGACGGACAGGACGTGGTCGTGCAGGTCGTCAAGGACCCGATCGGCAGCAAGGGCGCGCGCCTGACCACGCAGATCAGCATCCCCTCGCGTTATCTGGTGTTGTTGCCGCAGTCCAAGGTGATCGGCGTGTCCGCACGGATCGTCGACGAGGATGAGCGCGCCCGGCTCAAGGGCATCGTGTCCGAGCTGTCCGCCGCCAACGGCGGTTACGGCTACATCATCCGCACCAATGCCGAAGGCCAGCCGGCCGAGGCCATTGCCGACGATTTCGCTTATCTGACGCGGGTGTGGAACGTGGTGGAGCGCCGCGGTCGCGAAGCGCCGCTGACCAGCATGATCTACGAGGATCTGGCGTTGCCGCTGCGTGCGGTGCGCGACCTGATCCGGCGCGACACCGAAAAGGTGCGGGTGGACACGCGCCAGACCTACGAGCAGTTGCAGGCCTTCGTCGCCAAGTACATGCCGGTGCTGTCCGAGCGGGTGGAGATGTACGACAGCGAGCGGCCGATCTTCGACCTGTACGGCGTCGAGGACGAAATCGCGCGCGCGCTGGACAAGCAGGTGCCGCTGAAGTCCGGCGGTTACCTGGTCATCGACCAGACCGAGGCGATGACCACCATCGACGTCAACACCGGCTCCTTCCTCGGCCAGCGCAATCTCGAGGAGACGGTGTACCGCACCAACCTGGAGGCCGCGCAGGCGGCCGCGCGCCAGCTGCGCCTGCGCAACCTGGGCGGCATCATCATCATCGACTTCATCGACATGTCCGATGCCGAGCACAAGCGCCAGGTGCTGCGCACGCTGGAAAAGGCATTGTCGCGCGACCACGCCAAGACCACGGTGTACGACTTCTCGCCGCTGGGGCTGGTGGAGATGACCCGCAAGCGTACCGTCGAGAGCTTGCAGCGGCAGCTGTCCGAGCCCTGCCCGGAATGCGGCGGGCGCGGCAGCATCAAGACCGCCGAGACGGTGACCTACGAGATCTTCCNNTCTTCCGCGAGATCACCCGCGCGGTGCGCCAGTTCGAATCGGCGCGGTTGCTGGTGATCGCTTCGCCCAAGGTGGTGGCGCGGATCACTGAAGAGGAAACCGGCGCGGTGGCCGAGCTGGAGGAGTTCGTCGGCAAGTCGATCAGCTTCCAGTCCGACGCACAGTACCTGCAAGAGCAATACGATGTCGTCCTGCTCTGACGCCGGTGACCGGGCCCGCGCGGCCCTGATGGCCGCCGGCGACGGCGCGGGAGCCGGCTGAGGTACCCACGCCGCTGCGCCGCGGTCTG
>DMID01000035.1 GCA_003449195.1 Lysobacteraceae bacterium
GCCAACGCCCTGCCCAGCCGCGTGGCGACCGCAGCGCACCGCGCCGCGCCGGCGACTGCTGAGCGCGGATGTAGAATCCGCGCATGGATATCTTCAAGGTCTTCACCCTCGAAGCCGCGCACCGGCTGCCCAACGTGCCGCCCGGCCACAAGTGCGCCCGGCTGCACGGGCATTCGTTCCGGGTCGAGCTGCACGTGTCCGGCGAGCTGGACCCGCACAGCGGCTGGGTGATGGATTTCGGCGACATCAAGGCCGCGTTCCAGCCGCTGTACGAGCGGCTGGACCATCACTATCTCAACGAGATCGACGGGCTGGACAACCCCACCAGCGAGCGGCTGGCCGCATGGATATGGGACCGTCTGAAGCCCGCCCTGCCCTTGCTGAGCGCAGTGGTGGTGCACGAAACCTGCACCTCGGGCTGCCGTTACGCCGGGCCGGCGAAAGCCTGAATCCGCAAGCGTGGCCGGCCGTTCGTCGGCCGCCGCGCACGACGTGTTGCATCGCAACAAAAGTCCGCCTATGCTCGGGTTGCGGTTCAGGAAAGCGCCTTGCTTTCCGGCCAGACAACTTCAAGCTTTTGCATGGGTCCCCTCCCCCCGTGCAAACCCGGACCCGGCAGCTCCCCTCCCGCTGCCGGGTCTTTTTATGCCCGTGCTACTGGTACTGGGTACTACGGCCATATGTTGCAGAGCGATGCCTGTCAGGGCCGCATCGCATCCAGCACGGTGCCGAGCGCGGTCTTCCAATCCGGCAAAACCATGCCGAAATCGTGGGCCAGCCTGCCGGTATCCAGGCAGGAATACGCCGGGCGCCGGGCCGGCGTGGGGTATTCGGCCGTCGTGATCGCCTCCACCTCGGGCCTGCGCGCCAGCAGACCGCCTGCCTGCGCAGCGGCGAAAATCGCCTCGGCAAACCCGTGCCAGCTGGTGGAACCGGTCGCGGTCAGGTGCCAGATGCCGGATGCATCGTTCGATTGCGCCAGGATGCCGGCCGTCACGTCGGCAATCAGCGCGGCCGGCGTCGGTGTGCCGATCTGGTCGGCTACCACGCGCAGGCGGTCGCGGTCGGCCCCGAGCCGCAGCATCGTGCGCATGAAGTTGTGGCCGTGGCTGCCGTATACCCAGGCCGTGCGGAAGATCAGGTGCCGGCCACCGGCATCGATCACCGCCTGCTCGCCGGCCCGCTTGCTGGCGCCGTAGACACCGAGCGGCGCCACCGGATCATCCTCGCGGTACGGGCGCGTGCCCTGCCCGTCGAACACGTAATCGGTCGAATAGTGGACAAACGGAATGCCGCGCGCGGCACTGGTGCGCGCCAGAATCCCCGGCGCCTCGGCATTGGCGCGGAAGGCCGCCTCGATGTCTGTTTCAGCCTTGTCCACGGCGGTATAAGCCGCCGCGTTGACCACGATGTCCGGCGCGATGCGCTCGATCAGCCCCGGCAGCGTTGCCGGGGCATCGAAATCCGCCCGTTCGCAGGCGCGGCCATCCGGCAATGCCCCGCTGCGCGTCGTCGCCACCACATCGCCGAGCGACGCCAGCGCCCGCCGCAGTTCGTGTCCGACCTGCCCGTTGCCGCCCAGCACCAGCAGCTTCATGCCGCGAACACCGGCAGGCGGTCCTCGGCCACCTCGGCCAACAACGGCGCACGGGTGTCCTTGTCCGACAGCAGCGGCTCGGCCACCGGCCAGTCCACGCCGATGGCCGGGTCGTCCCAGCGCACGCCGGCATCGGCCGCCTTGTCGTACACGGCCGTGCACATGTAGCTGAATACCGCCCGTTCGGACAGCACGGCAAACCCGTGCGCAAAACCCTCCGGTATCCAGAACTGGCGCTTGTTCGCCTCGCTCAGCATCACCGCCGCCCAGCGGCCGAAATGCGGCGAGCCGCGACGAATGTCCACCGCAACGTCGTAAACCTCGCCTTCCAGCACGCTGACCAGCTTGCCCTGCGGATTGGGCCACTGGTAATGCAGGCCGCGCAGCACGCCCCTGGACGAAGACGACACGTTGCTCTGCACGAACTGCGTGGGCAGGCCCGAGTGCTCGCCGAAGCGGGCCGCGTTCCAGGTTTCCATGAAGAAGCCGCGCGCATCGCCGAACACGGCCGGCTCGATCACCACGCAGCCCGGCAGGGATGTCTCGATCAGCTTCATCGCACTACGCCTCGTTTTGCCAGTTTGAGCAGGTATTGGCCGTAGCCGTTCTTTGCCAGGGGCGCGGCCAGACGCTCCAGCTGTTCCGCATCGACCCAGCCATTGACGAAGGCAATTTCCTCCGGGCAGCAGACTTGCAGGCCCTGGCGCTGCTGGATGGTGCCGATGAAGTTGGACGCGTCCAGCAGCGACTCGTGGGTACCGGTGTCCAGCCACGCATAACCGCGGCCGAGGGTCTCCATGTACAGGTCGCCTTGCTCGAGGTAACGGCGGTTCAGATCGGTGATTTCAAGCTCGCCGCGCGGCGAGGGCTTCAACTCCGCCGCATGTTCGCTGGCATGGCCGTCGTAGAAATACAGCCCGGTGACCGCGTAATTCGAACGCGGCTGTTCCGGCTTTTCCTCGATGCCCACCACCTTGCCGGCGGCATCGAACTCGGCCACGCCGTAGCGCTCGGGGTCGTTGACCCAGTAACCGAACACGGTGGCGCCGTCGCGGCGTTCGTCCGCCCGCTTGAGCACGCCGGTCAGGCCGACGCCGTGGAAGATGTTGTCGCCCAGCACCAGACAGCTGGGCTGGCCGCCGACGAAATCGCGCCCGATCAGGTAAGCCTGTGCCAAGCCGTCCGGGCTGGGCTGCACCGCGTATTCGATGCGCATGCCCCACTGCGAACCATCGCCGAGCAGATGCCGGAACAAGGCCTGCTCGTGCGGGGTGTTGATGATCAATACCTCGCGGATGCCCGCCAGCATCAACACGCTGAGCGGGTAGTAGATCATCGGCTTGTCGTAGACCGGCAACAGCTGCTTGCTGACGCCGCGGGTGATCGGATACAGCCGGGTGCCCGAGCCACCGGCCAGGATGATGCCCTTGCGTGAAGTCATGGTGTTTCCCTGTGGTGATCGGCGCAGGCGGGGCGGGACGCGCGGTCCGTCGTCATGCCGCCGTGCCGATGCGTTCGAGCCGGTAGCTGCCATCAAGCACGCGATCCACCCAGTCCTGATGCGACAGGTACCAGTCCACGGTGGCGGCAATGCCCTGCTCGAAGCTGTGCTTCGGCTCCCAGCCCAGCTCGTCCTTCAGCTTGGACGCATCGATCGCATAGCGCCGGTCGTGGCCGGGGCGATCGGTGACGAAAGTGATCTGGGTTTCGCGAAGTTTCCCGTCCGCGCGCGGACGCCGCTGGTCGAGCAGAGCACAGATGGCCTTCACCACCTGGATGTTCTCGCGCTCGGAATTGCCGCCGACGTTGTAGGTTTCGCCGACCCGGCCCTTTGCCAGCACCGTGCGGATGGCCTCGCAATGGTCGGACACGAACAACCAGTCGCGCACCTGTTTGCCGTCGCCGTACACCGGCAGCGGCTCGCCGGCCAAGGCCTTGGCGATCACCAGCGGGATGAGCTTTTCCGGGAAGTGGTACGGGCCGTAGTTGTTGGAGCAGTTGGTGGTCAGCACCGGCAGGCCGTAAGTGTGGTGGAACGCGCGCACCAGATGATCCGAGGCCGCCTTGCTGGCCGAGTACGGCGAGTTGGGCGCATACGGCGTGGTTTCGGTGAACTTGCCGGTGGCGCCGAGCGTGCCGTACACCTCGTCCGTCGAGACATGCAGGAAACGGAATGCCTCTTTCGCACCGCCTTCCAGACCCTTCCAGTGATCGCGCACCGCTTCGAGCAGGCCCAGCGTGCCGACCACGTTGGTCTGCACGAATGCGCCCGGCCCGTCGATCGAGCGGTCCACGTGGCTCTCGGCGGCGAAGTTGAGCACCGCATCGGGCCGATGCTCGGCCAGCAGACGGGCCACCAGGGCACTGTCGCCGATGTCGCCCTGCACGAACACGTGGGCCGGGTTGCCAGCCAGCGAAGACAGCGTGTCCAGGTTGCCGGCATAGGTCAGCGCGTCGAGGTTGACCACCTTCACGCCGCGAGCCACCGCCTCCAGCACGAAATTGCCGCCGATGAACCCGGCTCCGCCGGTCACGAGCCATGTCGGCATCGATGTATCTCCATGAAATTTAAAATGGGCCTGTTTATTTTGCTCTATTCGGCGATCCTGGACAGCTGCGCCACCTGAACGAAGCAGCGGTCATCCCCATTGCCGGACTAGAATCGCCCCATGAGCTTCTCCTCCTCCCCGCTTTCCGGCAGCAAGCCGGAGCAGTACGCGCAGCTGCTGGCGCAGGCACAAAGCCTGCTGCACGGCGAACGCGACCGCATCGCCAATGCCGCCAACCTGTCGGCACTGGTGTTCCATGCCTTGCCGGATCTGAACTGGGCCGGCTTCTATTTCTTCGACGGCCGCGAGCTGGTGGTCGGCCCGTTCCAGGGCTTGCCGGCCTGCGTGCGCATCCCGCTGGACAAGGGCGTGTGCGGGGCCGCGGCCAGCACGCGCGCCACCCAGCGCGTCGAGGACGTGCACGCCTTCCCCGGGCACATCGCCTGTGATTCGGCCTCGCGCTCGGAGCTGGTGGTGCC
>DMID01000068.1:0-137 GCA_003449195.1 Lysobacteraceae bacterium
CACCGGCGCCAGCTCGGCGGGTTTGCTGCCGCCTTGTCTGGCGTCGGCCGCCTTCTGCTTGGTGCCCTGCGCGCCGGGCCGGCTGCGCAGCCACGCGGCGTATTCATCCAGATCGCCGGCAAACGGCTCGACCACGC
>DMID01000068.1:328-12948 GCA_003449195.1 Lysobacteraceae bacterium
TTGGTGGGCTCGTCGAGCAGCAGCACGTTGGGCTGCTGCCAGGCGATCAATGCCAGTGCCAGCCGTGCGCGCTCGCCGCCGGAAAAGCCGTCGATGCTCTCGAACGCGCGGTCGCCGGGGAAATTCCACTTGCCGAGGAAATCGCGGAAAGCCTGGTTGGGCGTGTCCGGCGACAGCTCGCGGAAGTGGTCGATCGGCGACTGGCCCTCGTTCAGCGACTCCACCGTGTGCTGGGCGAAATAGCCGATGCGCAGGTCCGGGTGCGCGCTGCGCTCGCCGGCCAGCGGCGGCAGGTCGCCCACCAGGGTGCGCACGAGCGTGGTCTTGCCGGCACCGTTGGGGCCGAGCAGACCGATCCGGTCGCCGGCCTCGAGGCCGAAACCGACCTCGTGGAGAATCGCCGCGTCCGGCCCGTAGCCGGCCTCGACGTGGTTCAGCCGGATCAGCGAATGCGGCAATTTCGCCGGCTGGGCGAACTCGATGCGGAACTCGCGCTCGGCGCGCACCGCCTCGGTGCCGGCCAGTTTTTCCAGCCGCTTCATCCGCGACTGCGCCTGTGCAGCCTTGCTGGCCTTGGCCTTGAAGCGGTCGATGAAGCTCTGCAGGTGGGCGCGCTCGGCCTGTTCCTTGTCGTGGGCGATCTGCTGCAGGCGCAGGTGCTCGGTGCGCTGGCGCTCGAAATCGGTGTAGCCGCCGACGTACAGCTTGGCCCCGCCGCCGTGCAGGTGCAGGGTGTGGGTGGCGACGTTGTCGAGGAACTCGCGGTCGTGCGAGATCAGCAGCAGCGTGCCGGGGTACTTGAGCAGCCATTGCTCCAGCCACAGCACCGCGTCCATGTCGAGGTGGTTGGTGGGCTCGTCGAGCAGCAACAGGTCGGACGGCATCATCAGCGCGCGCGCCAGGTTCAGGCGCACGCGCCAGCCGCCGGAAAACGACGCCACCGGGCGGTGGTGGGTGTCGGCCGGGAAACCCAGCCCGTGCAGCAGCTTGCCGGCGCGCGCCTCGGCGTCGTAGCCGTCGAGTTCGGCCAGCTTCTGGTGCGCGTCGGCGACGGCTTCCCAGTCTTCGCGCGCGGTGGCCTCGGCTTCCTCGCGCAGCACCCTGGCGATGACGTCGTCGCCGCCCAGCACGAACTCGATGGCCGGGTCCGGCAGCGCCGGGGTTTCCTGGGCCACGCTGGCGATGCGGATCTTGCCGGGCAGTTCGATGTCGCCCTTGTCGGCCTCGATCTCGTGGCGGATGGCGGCAAACAGGCTCGACTTGCCGGCCCCGTTGCGCCCGACCACGCCGACGCGGTAGCCGGCATGCAGGGTGAGGTCGACGTTGGACAACAGCAGCCGCTCGCCGCGGCGCAGGGCGAAATTGCGTAATGAAATCATGTGATGAGCTTGTGACGGCCGGGAATCAATCCCGCGCCCGGATTCGGCGGATGATTCTACCGGCTCGGCACCCTGCCGCCCCATGCGGGCGACACGGGCACCGAATGGTTTCAACGTTAACGAAAATTTGACATGTCTGCCGGCGCCCTGTATCCCGACCGGACCCCGAAAGGGCGATGCCCGTCACGCTTGCGGGCATGGCGCCACCGCAGACACCACTGGAGTTCCCATGAAGCACACGCTGTCCCCGCTCGCGCTGTCCGTCTCCATCGGCCTGGCCCTCTCGCCGGCCTTCGCTTCCGCACAGGAGGCCTCCGCGCCGGCCAAGACCCTCGATACGCTGATCGTCACTGGCACCCGCGTGGCCGACCGCACCGTGGCCGAGTCGCAGTCGCCGATCGACATCGTCACCCCGGAAGCCCTGCAATCCACCGGCACCGGCGAGCTGGCCACCGCGCTGGCGCGGGTGCTGCCCTCGCTGAACTTCCCGCGCCCGGCGCTGGTGGACGGCACCAGCGGCGTGCGCCCGGCGCAGCTGCGCGGCCTTTCACCCGATCAGGTACTGGTGCTGGTCAACGGCAAGCGCTACCACAGCTCGGCGGCCATCAACCTCAACGGCAGCATGGGCCGCGGCTCCTCGGCGGTGGACCTCAACACCATCCCGATCGCCGCCATCGAACGCGTGGAAGTGCTGCGCGACGGCGCTTCGGCCCAGTACGGCTCGGACGCCATCGCCGGCGTGGTCAACATCGTGCTCAAGGGCGCCGGCAAGAGCGGCAGCCTGGGCGTGGACTACGGCAAGTATTCGGCCGGCGACGGCTCGCAGTACAAGCTGTCCGGCGATGCCGGCGTGAGCTTCGCCGACGGCCGCGGCACGCTGCACGTGGCCGGCCAGATCGACAAGCAGAACGAAACCAACCGCTCCGGCGCCTATCTCGGAGGCGCCGTGAACAACGACGGCACCCCGAACACCACCGGCAACTATCCAGACGTCGGCCAGAAGACCTTCATCATCGGCGACCCGGAAGTGCAGGCCGAGGCCGTATCGGCCAACGGCGAGTTCGCGTTCTCCAACGCGGTGACCGGCTATGCCACGGCGCTGGCCAGCAACCGCGACATCGATTCGTATGCGTTCTACCGTTCGAAGAATCACAACGGCAACGGCACGCTGATCTCCCAGTTCTATCCGGACGGCTACGTGCCGGTGATCAACCAGTACTCCAAGGACCGCACACTGCTGGCCGGGCTGAAGGGCGCCACCGCCGGCGGCTTCACCTGGGATGTGAGCTACAACTATGGCTACAACAAGATCGACTACGCCACCGAGAACACGATCAACTACACGCTCGGCAGCAGCAGCCCGACCCGTTTCCACGACGGCGCACTGGAATACACCCAGAACATCCTCAACGCCGACTTCACCCAGCCGCTGGAGTGGGGTCTGGCCTATCCGGTGACGCTGTCCTTCGGCGCCGAATACCGGCAGGAGAAGTGGAACCAGTCGCCGGGCGAGCCGGGCTCGTACCAGGGCAGCGGCGCACAGGGCTTCGGCGGCTTCACCCCGGCCAATGCCGTGCACGCCGACCGCCACAACTATGCGGTCTACGCCGGCCTCGAAGCCGACCTGACCGACAAGTTCTCCGCCGGCCTGACCGGCCGCTACGAGGACTACTCGGACTTCGGCAGCAAGACGTCCGGCAAGCTGTCCCTGCGCTATGCCTTCACCGACAAGGTGGCCCTGCGTGCCACCGCGTCCAACGGTTTCCGCGCGCCTTCGCTGGCCCAGCAGAGCTTCCAGGCGATCTCCAGCATCATCAACAGCGGCGTGTTCTACCAGAGCGGCACTTTCCCGGCCGACAGCGCCGCGGCACGCGCGCTGGGTTCCAAGCCGCTCAAGGCCGAAACCTCCACCAGCTACGGTCTGGGCCTGGTGCTGCAGCCGACCGACCAGTTCTCACTGACGGTGGATGCCTACCAGATCAAGATCGACGACCGCATCCTGCTGTCCTCGAACGTGAGCCTGCGGGGTAATACGGCAGCTCAAGCAGTGTTGTCCGATCTCGGTCTTACCGGAGTCGACTCGTTCCGCTACTTCACCAACGCGGCCGACACCCGCACGCGCGGCGTAGATGTAGTGGGCACCTACACCATCCCGTTTGCGGCCAGCGCCCTGAACCTGAGCGCCAGCTACGGCTACAGCAAGACCGACGTGCAGAAGCTTGACGCATCGCCGAGCGCACTGACCGATCTGGGCATCACCACGCCACTGGTCGCACGCGACGAGATCGGCAGGCTGGAGGACAGCTTCCCGAAGGACAAGGCCATCCTGAGCGCCAACTGGAAGGCCACACACTGGGATCTGGGCCTGACCGCGACCCGCTACGGCAGCTTCACCGTGCGCAACTCGAGTACGGCAGCACGCGATCAAACCTACGACGCCAAGTGGATCGTCGATGCCTCGGCCAGCTACAAGCCCACCGAGCAGTGGACCCTGACGTTGGGTGCGGACAACCTGCTGGACACGTATCCGGACAAGACCACGAACCTTGCCAACTCGACCTACGGCATGTTCCCGTACAGCAACTACTCGCCGTTCGGTTTCAACGGTGCCTACGTGTACGGCCGCATCCGCTACACCTGGTAACACCCCCGTGCGTGATGCCGCCACGGTGCGGCACCACGCGATACTGCACGTGCCGATGCAGAGAGCGCCCCGCTTGTCGGGGCGCTTCTTTTTTCTGCGCGCCTGCGCAAAAAACTGAATGCGCCAGTCATGCAGCGTTTGCGACAACACGGCGGCATCGGCGACACTCGGGCAATCCCCGCAACACCCCTCACGCATGCACCACGACGCCGATCTGATCAACATCGTCGCCGTCGGCCTCGCCTTGGCCTTCGTCTTCGGTGCCCTCGCCAATCGCCTGAAACTGTCGCCGCTGGTCGGTTATCTGATCGCCGGCGTGGCGGTGGGCCCGTTCACGCCCGGCTTCGTCGCCGACCAGGCATTGGCCAACCAGCTTTCCGAACTCGGCGTGATGTTGCTGATGTTCGGCGTCGGCCTGCACTTCTCGCTGGACGACCTGCTGGAAGTGAAGGCCATCGCCATCCCCGGTGCCCTGGCCCAGATTGCCGTGGCCACGCTGATGGGCTGGGGCTTGGCCTGGGCGATGGGCTGGTCGCCGATCAACGGCTTCGTGTTCGGCCTGGCCTTGTCGGTGGCCAGCACCGTGGTGCTGCTGCGCGCACTGGAAGAGCGCCGCCTGCTGGACACCAAGCGCGGCAAGATCGCGGTGGGCTGGCTGATCGTCGAGGATCTGGCGATGGTGCTGGCCCTCGTGCTGCTGCCGGCACTGGCGCAGGTGCTGGGCGACGGCAGCAATGCGGCCGGCAGTGAAAGCGAAGGCGGCATCCTGGCGGCCATCGGCATCACCCTGTTCAAGGTGTCCGCCTTCGTCGCGGTGATGCTGATCTTCGGCAAGCGCGCCATCCCGTGGGTGCTCGAACGCATCGCCCGCACCGGTTCGCGCGAGCTGTTCACCCTGTCCGTGCTGGCCATCGCGCTGGGCGTGGCCTTCGCTTCGGCCAAGCTGTTCGACGTGTCCTTCGCGCTGGGCGCCTTCTTCGCCGGCATGCTGCTCAACGGCTCGGAACTCAGTCACAAGGCGGCCAACGATTCGCTGCCGCTGCGCGATGCATTCGCGGTGCTGTTCTTCGTGTCGGTGGGCATGCTGTTCGACCCGCACATCCTGATCGAGCACCCCTGGCAGGTGCTGGCGACGCTGCTGATCATCGTGCTGGGCAAGTCGGCGGCGGCCTTCTTCATCGTGCGCGCGTTCGGCCACCCGACCGGCACCGCGCTGACCATCTCCGCCAGCCTGGCGCAGATCGGCGAGTTCTCCTTCATCCTCGCCGGGCTGGGCCTGAGCCTGAAGATCCTGCCGCAGACCGGCCACGACCTGATCCTCGCCGGCGCGCTGCTGTCCATCGTGCTCAACCCCTTCCTGTTCGCCTGGCTCGATCGCCGCGAGGCCCGGCAACAGGCCGCAGCGCCGGCCCCGGTGGTACCGGAGCTGCCGCCGGGGCCGCCGATCGACACCGACGGCCACGCCATCGTGATCGGCTACGGGCGGGTCGGCAGCCAGCTGGCCGAGGTGCTGCGTCAGCGCGGTGTTCCGGTGCTGGTCATCGACGACAACATCGACCACGTGCGCGAGGCGCATGCCGCCGGCATCCCCGCCATCCGTGGCAGCGCTGCCGCCGACAAGGTGCTGGCCGAAGCCCATCCGGAAACCGCGCGGATCGCCATCCTCGCCATTCCTCAGCCACTGGAAGCCGGCGAGGCGCTGGCCAAGCTGCGTGCGATCAACCCGTCGCTGACCCTGCTGGCCCGCGCGCACAGCGAGGCCGAAGTGAAGCACCTGCTCGAACACGGTGCCGACGGTGCGGTACTGGCCGAACGCGAACTGGCGTATTCGCTGGCCGAAATGGTGCTGTCCACGCCGCCGTACCGTCACTTGCGCACTCCGCCGCCGGCTGCCGCCTGAAGCCATTGCCGGCGATGGCGCTCGATTAGCCGGCTGCCTGGCCGATGGGCGTGCGGACTGCCCCGGATCGAGCCGGTTCCCGCCGACGTTTTTCTCTGCAATACCCCTTTCATGTAATCGATTTCAACCACCCGTGGCCGTGCCACCAGTGGAATCCACCGAATTGCATTTTCATGATTGTGTAACCGTTTTCTTTCGTCTAGAACGTCAGCCGGGGACATTGCATCCCCTGAAGCAGGAACACCACGGCAAGCCAGTAGAGGACTGCGGCGCGGAGCGCCCGGTCCGGTTGCCGCATGTCTTGATAGGGACCCACATCCAGACCCGTCCATCGGCCATTTCCGCCGGTGCGGGAATGCCTGCGCCTGAAAAATTCCGGAGACCTGACCCATGCCGCGTCCGCAGTTACGCCGTCGCCTCACCTGTACCGCCGTGGCCCTTGCCCTCGGGCTGGGCGCCGCTCCTGCCGTGTTCGCCCAGTCCACCACCGGCTCGCTGTTCGGCCAGGTGCCGGCTTCGGGCGAAAGCATCCATCTCGAAAGTGCCAGCGGCGTTTCTCGCGACCTGTCCGTCGACGAAAACGGCCGCTACCGCTCGCCCGGCCTGCCGGTGGGCGATTACAGCGTGACCCTGATGCGCGACGGCGCGGCGGTGGAAACCCGCACCGTGCAGGTGAAGGTGGGCACCGCGACGGAGGTTTCGTTCGCTGCCGCCTCGTCGGGCAAGGCCACCACGCTGGATGCGGTGAAGGTCAGCGCATCGGCCATGCCCTCCATCGACACCGCCGCCACCGACTCGCGTACCGTCATCACGTCCGAGCAACTCGCCCGTCTGCCGCTGGCCCGCAATGCCGAAGACATCGCCAAACTGGCCCCCGGCGTGGTCGGCAACAGCGGCGGTTTCAAGAGCGACACCGGCAAGGACCTGGTCAGCTTCAGCGGTTCATCGCCGACCGAGAACGCGTACTACATCAACGGGTTCAACACGACCGACCCGCTCAACACCGCTGGCGGCCTGACCCTGCCCTACGGCGCCATCGACCAGCAGGAAACCTACACCGGCGGCTACAGCGCGCAGTTCGGGCGCTCCGACGGCGGCGTCATCAACGCCATCGGCAAGCACGGCACCAACACCTGGCATTACGGCGCGCAGTTCCTGTGGGAACCCGACTGGGGCCGCGCCACCGCCAAGAACTCCCGTTACGGCAATGGCCTGCCCGATTCACCGCTGGCCGGCGACCTGTACCAGTACAACGGCGCCAGCAGCACCGACAGCTACACCGCTTCGCTGTACGCGGGTGGCCCGATCATCAAGGACAAGCTGTTCTTCTTCGCCGCGGCAGAACTGCAGCGCACCTGGGGCGACCGCACCAACACGCTGGACAGCGGCGGCAACTACGTCAGCTACGCCAACAAGATGCCGCGTGCCTACGCCAAGTTGAACTGGAACATCACCGACAACCACATCATCGAACTGACCGGCGTGCTGGACGAGCTCAAGAGCAACAGCAACGTCTACGCATACGATTACGACAACGACAGCCGCGGCCCCTTGAGCTACGTCAACGGCCAGGCCGAAACCGGCGGCCACATGTGGACCGCGCGCTACACCGGCTACCTGACCGACACGCTAACCCTCACCGCCAACTACGGCGAGATGCGCACCAAGATGTACCAGGCCGAGCCGGCCGGTTATGACGACTCGCTGGTGCGCATCGACAACTGGATCTACCAGAACCCCGCGCTCAACGGCGGCTCGCCGATCTACAACAACCAGGTGCAGAACGACATCACCGAGCCGGACCGCGGCAACCACTCCAGCAACCTGCGCATCGACCTGACCTGGGTGCTGGGCAAGCACACCCTCAGCGCCGGCATCGACAACATCCGCTCGCAGGCCATCGACCAGGGCGGCCATGCCCCCGGCCCCGGCTACGTGTGGATCTACCAGCGCGCCGACGACCCCTCGCTGCCGCTGGACGCCTCGCACGGCATCGGCCCGGTCGCCAATTTCCCCAATGGCGCGGACGGCTATTACGTGCAGAAGAGCACCTGGAGCGGCATCACCAGCATCAGCTCCAGCCAGCAAGCGCAATACATCGAGGACAAGTGGCAGGTGGCCGACACGCTGCTGCTCAGCCTGGGCCTGCGCAACGACCAGTTCACCAACTACAACTCCGACGGCATTGCCTACATCCGTCAGACCAAGCCCCAGTGGGCCCCGCGCATCGGTGCGGCCTGGGACGTGCACGGCGATGCCAGCTTCAAGGTGTACGCCAATGCAGGCCGCTACTACCTCGGCCTGCCGCTGAATCCGGGCCTGATCGTCGCCGCCGGCTTCTACAACACCACCCAGCTGTTTACCTACTCGGGCATCGCCGCAGACGGTTCGCCAACCGGATTGACCCAGATTTCCGACGAGTATTCCGCACTCAACCAGTTCGGCCAGGCCCCTGACCCGAAGACCGCCAGCGCCCGCAACCTCGAGCCCGAGTACCAGGACGAGTACATCCTCGGTTTCGAGAAGACCCTCGGCGAAGCCTGGACCTGGGGCCTGAAGGGCATGTACCGCAACCTGCGCAACGCCATCGACGACTTCTGCTCGATGGGCCAGGTGGTGGCCGCCGCCAATGCTGCCGGGCACGACGTGCAGAACTACAACACCTGCTACCTGATCAACCCCGGGCGCACCAATGTCTTCACGCTGGTCGACGGCGACGGCAGCTACTTCGACTTCCCGATGTCCAACGCCGACCTGGGCTTCAAGCAGAAGCTGATCCGCAAGTACTACAGCCTGGAAGCGATGCTCGAGCATCCGATGCGCGACAACTGGTACGGCAAGGCCAGCTACGTGTTCTCGCGCAGCTACGGCAACACCGAAGGCCAGGTGCGCTCGGATGCCAGCCAGTCCGGCACGTCCACCAGTTACGACTGGGACAACTGGACCATCATGGAAAACACCAACGGCCCGCAGAACAACGACCACACCCACCAGATCAAGCTGTACGGGTATTACCAGATCACGCCCGAATGGCTGGTTTCCGGCAACTTCGCCGCCATCTCGGGCACGCCGCGGCATTGCCTGAGCTATTACGGCAACGCCAGCGAGCAACTCGACCCGCTGGGTTACGGCAGCGTCTACCACTTCTGCAACGGCGAGGCTTCCCCTCCAGGCAAGCAGGGCCGCATGCCGTGGATGACCCAGCTGGACATGGGCGTGACCTGGAGCCCGGCCTTCGCCGAGCACAGGCTCAATTTCACCGCCAGCATGCTCAACGTGCTCGACCGCCAGGTGCCGCTGCAGCGTTACGCCTTCGCGATGAACACGCCAAGCGCCGATGCCAGCCCGAACAACCCCTTGTTCCAGACCGTCACGATCCGCCAGTCGCCGCGTTCGTTGCGCCTGTCAGTCTCGTACGATTTCTGAACCCGGCATCCGGCGGACGGTTCGCCTGCTGCCATTTCGTGCAAAGGAGAACCCCGCCCGGTGCGGGGTTCTCCGCATCCGGCCGACCGAAACCGGCCGCGCGGTTCAAGGCTCTGGCCGGCCCCACTTGGCAAGCACGTCGGCAAACGGCTCCGGGCGATGGAAATGGAAGCCCTGCCCGTAGTCCACGCCCATCGCGCGCAACTTCTCGCAGACTGCCGCACTCTCGATCTGCTCGGCCACGGTGTGAATGCCGAGTACCCCGGCCACGTCGACGAAACTGCGGATGGCCGCCGCCTCCAGCTTGCCGTCGAGCACGCCGCGCACGAACTGGCCATCGATCTTCAGCTTGTCCACCCGCAGGGACTTCAGGTAGCCGAACGAGGACGCACCGGAACCGAAATCGTCCAGTGCGACGATGACGCCCAGCGACTGCAGCGCATCGATGAAACATGCCGCATTGGCGAGGTTGGTGACCGCGGCCGTCTCGGTGATCTCGATGCAGAGCACCTCCGGCGGCAGGCCGGAATCGCGGATCGCGCCGATGACGAAGTCGTGGAACGCACGGTCGCCCACCGATTGCCCCGAGCAGTTCACCGCGACCCGCTCGATGCCCGCGGCGCCACTGTCCTGCAGCGTCTTCAGCACATGCCGCAGCACCCAGCGATCCACCCGCGAAGCCAGCTGGTAACGCTCGGCCGAGGACATGAATGCGCCGGGCTCGATCAACCCGCCCTTGCCGTCGGCCAGCCTCACCAGCACCTCGCAATGCAATCCGCCGGCCACGCCTTCGCGCAAGGGCACGATGCGTTGCGCATGCAGGACGAACCTGTCCTCGTCCAGCGCCTGCCCCAGCAAGGCGCCCCACTGGATCGCTCCGTCCGGCGCGGACTCGACCAGTTGCGCATCGGCAACGTCGATGTTCTCCCGCACCACCCGCCCGCGCCCGCCCGCCTTGGCCGCGTAGCACGCGGCATCGGCGGCCTTAACCGCATCGGCTTCCTTGCGCCAGCGCGTGTCCAGCCGGACCAGGCCGATGCTCACGCCCACCTGGAAGCGACGGCCATCTTCGCCGACATAGCGATACGCTTCCACGTCCTTCAGGATGCGCGCGGCGATCTCGCCGGCCTGCTCCATCGGGCAGGCATCGAGCAGGATCGCGAACTCGTCGCCGCCGAAGCGCGCCACTGTGTCGTGCGCCCGCACCGCACGCACGAGGATGGCAGCCACCTGCGCCAGCAGCCTGTCGCCTGCCGCATGTCCGCAGACATCGTTGACCAGCTTGAAGTGGTCCAGGTCGAGAAACATCAACGCGCCCGACGGCCCGCCGGCGTTTATGCGCTCCAGCACCATCGCCGCGCGCGATTCGAATTCGCCGCGATTGAGCAGGCCGGTCAGGTGATCGTGCGAAACGCGATAACTCATCTCGCGCGCCAGCACGGCCTTCTCGGTGATGTCGTGGAATACCATCACCACGCCGCACAACACGCCCTGCGCGTCGCGCAGCGGTGCGGCCGAATCCTCGATGACATGGCGCGTGCCATCGCGCGACACCAGCACGGTGTCGCCGGCGAGCCCGATCTTGCGTCCTTCCTGCAGGCAGACATCGATCGGGCACGGCGGCACGCCGGGATGGCCATCGACTTCGAGCGCGAGTACGGTGCTGGCCATGTGCCCGGCCGCTTCGTCGGACGTCCAGCCGATCATCGCCTCCGCCACCGGGTTGAGCCAGGTGATCCGCCCTTGCGCATCGGCCGTGACCACCGCATCGCCGATCGAATGCAGCGTGGTGAACAGCAGCTCCTTGCTCTCGGCCAGCTGGATCTCGAATTCCTTGCGCCGGGTGATGTCCAGGTGCGTGCCGAACATCCATTCCGGCTTGCCGTCCTCGCCACGGGTGAACACGCGTCCGCGCGCCATGATCCAGACCCAGTGGCCCTGCTTGTGGCGCATGCGGAATTCGCATTCGTAGCCGGGCATCTCGCCGGAAAAGTGCCGCTCCAGCATCGCGCGCGCCTGCAGCAGGTCGTCCGGGTGCATCAGCGACTGCCACGTGGCAATGTCGATCGGCGCCAGCTCGGCCAGCGAGTAGCCGAGAATGCCGGCCCAGCGCTCGTTGAAGTGGCATTCGCCGGTACGGATGTTCCACTCCCAGGTGCCGGCACTGGTGCCTTCCAGCGTCATGGCCAGCCGTTGCCGCTCGCCCTCCAGCGCCTGCCGCTGGCGGACGCTGGCGGTGATGTCCAGCAGGGCGCCGAGCAGGCGCGCCGGCCTGCCGTCCTGCCACTCCACCTCGGCCACCGAGCGCAACCAGATGTCGCGGCCATCGGGCGTGTGCTGCCGCAACTCCAGGTCCCACCCCTCGCCGGTGGTTTCCGCACGCAGCAATGCGGCCTGGAGCTTCGCTCGCTCGGGCTCCGGATACAGCTCCAGCACGTTCTGCTCCGACGGCATGAACGAAGGATCGACCCCATGGATGCGCACCGACTGGTCGGTCCAGACGAACTTGCGCGTGAGCAGGTCCATCTCCCAGCCCGACACGTCGGCCACCGCGCCCATCCGGACCAGCAGCGAGCCACTGGCGCGCAACGCGGCATCCTTGGCGTTGCGCTCGGTGACATCCGTGCCGACGATGATGAAATCGCATTCCCCTGTCTGCGCCGCATCCACCGGGCGCACTTCCAGCGCCAGCGTGTGCCGCTGGCCGGCATGCGAAACGATGTCCACCTCGCCCTGGAAAGGCCGTCTTGCCGAAAGCTGCTCGGCAATCCGGGCAAGCAGCTTTTCGTCGGGAATGCGCAGCAGATCGCGCACCGGCCGCCCCGGCACCTCGTCCTCGCGCAGGCCGCACAGGGCCAGCATCGCCGGATTGGCCCAGTGCACGCGCCGGTCGGCATCGAGCAAGGCCACCAGGCTGCTGGTATGCCGCGCCACCGCCGCCAGCTCGCCGAGGTCGCGGGTCATCCGCGTGGCCAGGCGCTCGGCCCGGTCGCGCATGCGCCCTTGCTGGTAGGCCAGACCGGCCGCCAGCAGGCTAGCCAACAGGCCGACGAAGATGATCGCCGCACGGTCACCGGAGTTCTGCAGCAGGTCGAACGCCTGCGTGCTGGCCCCCTCAAGCACGAAATGCCGACCGAAATAATCGAAGCGCCGCGCTGCCGCGAAACGCCCCGCATCATCCCGCCCAGGCGCATGGTTGCGGAACACCACCTGCTCGGCCACCGGTGCATCCAGATCGCGAATGGTCACATCGATCCATTGCTGAGGCACC
>DMID01000068.1:13013-20000 GCA_003449195.1 Lysobacteraceae bacterium
ACCGGTGTCGAACCGGCCATCAGGTCGGCATAAACGACGGCGGCATACACGCTGCCGATCACCGGATCGTCCGCCCCCTGCCGTGTGGCATGCCCGGAGGCGAATATCGGCAAGAGGATCAGCGCACCGGCACGCCTTGCCGGGTCCTGCAGCAAGCGGATCGGCCCGGTCGCGCCCGGCAGGCCGCCGGAAAACACCCGCTCGACAGCCGCGCGGCGCACAGGCTCCGCATCCAGGTCGAACCCCAGCGCCGCGCGGTTGCGCGCCTCGGGCTCGATCGAACGAATCACGTGCATCACCGGTGCATTGCCGCCGGTGCGCACGCTGAAATCCGGCACGCCTTCACGCCTGACCTGCGTCTCGAACCGGGCCAGATCGCGACGCTCCACCGGCACGACCAGGCCGAAGCCGACGACGCCGGGGAACTCCTTCGCCATGTCGTGTGCCGCGACATACCGCGCAAACGACGGCGGATCGGGCAGGTGGCCGAGCGAACCGGCCACGCCCCGCGCACCGCCCAGCCCGTACTTCGGCAATTCCAGCCGGGCCCGGGCATCGACGAACACGCGGTACACCAGATCGTCGAATGCCTTGCGGGCCGCCAGATCGTCCTGCCTGCGTGCCCAGGCATGGATCGACAGGGTGATGCAGGCACCCGCCACCAGCACGAATGCGGCCAAACCGACACGTCGCAGCATCCGCTCCCCTTCATCGACCATGCGCGGTCATTGTGCACGATGCCGTGGGCCGTGCCGACGGCCCTTCACGCGATCAGGACTGGATGGGGGCGGGACCGGCATCCGGCCCCGCCCGGCACGTCAGCCCTTGGCAAACACCAGCTGGCCGCCTTCGGCATCCACCTTGACGGTGTCGCCGCCGACGAAGTCGCCGGCCAGGATCTTCTGCGCCAGCGGGTTCTCGATCTGCGACTGCACCGCGCGCCGCAACGGACGCGCGCCGTAGACCGGATCGAAGCCCACGTTGCCCAGCAGTTCCAGCGCCTTGTCGCTGACCTCCAGCTTCAGATTGCGCTCGCCCAGCCGCTTCTCCAGCCCGTGCAGCTGGATGCGCGCGATCTGCTTGATCTGCGCCTTGTCCAGCGGGTGGAACACCACGATGTCGTCCAGCCGGTTGATGAACTCCGGGCGGAAGTGCGCCTGCACCACGCCCATCACCGCCGCCTTCATCTGGGTGTAGGCCTCGGGCGAATCGTCGCCGGACAGCTCCTGGATCTGGTGCGAGCCCAGGTTGGAGGTCATCACGATGACGGTGTTGCGGAAGTCCACCGTGCGGCCCTGGCCGTCGGTCAGGCGGCCATCGTCCAGCACCTGCAGCAGGATGTTGAACACGTCCGGATGCGCCTTTTCCACCTCGTCCAGCAGGATCAGCGAGTACGGCCGACGGCGCACGGCTTCGGTCAGGTAGCCGCCTTCCTCGTAACCCACGTAGCCCGGAGGCGCACCGATCAGCCGCGCCACCGAGTGCTTCTCCATGAACTCGCTCATGTCGATGCGCACCATCGCGTCGGTGCTGTCGAACAGGAAGTCCGCCAGCGCCTTGCACAGCTCGGTCTTGCCGACGCCGGTGGGGCCGAGGAACAGGAACGAGCCGCCCGGACGGTTGGGATCGGACAGGCCGGCGCGCGAACGCCGCACCGCGTCGGACACCACGCGGATGGCCTCTTCCTGGCCCACCACCTTCTCGTGCAGCACGTCTTCCATGCGCAGCAGCTTGTCGCGCTCGCCTTCGAGCATCTTGCTGATCGGGATGCCGGTCCAGCGGCTGACGACCTCGGCGATTTCCTCCTCGGTCACCTTGTCCTGCACCAGCTTGAAATCGTGCTGCTCGGCGGCGTTGGCGGCTTCGAGCTGCTTCTCCAGCGCCGGGATGCGCCCGTACTGGATCTCGCTCATTTTGGCGAAATCCTGCGCACGCTGCGCAGCCTCCAGCTCGACCTTGGCCTGCTCGATCTGCTCCTTGATCTTGGTGGCGCCCTGCAGCTGCGCCTTCTCCGACTTCCACACCTCGTTGAGGTCGGAGAATTCGCGCTCCAGCTTGTCGATGTCCGATTCCAGATCGGCCAGGCGCTTCTGCGATGCCTCGTCCTTCTCCTTCTTCAGCATCTCGCGCTGGATCTTCAGCTGGATCAGCCTGCGCTCCAGCCGGTCCAGCTCTTCCGGCTTGGAGTCGATCTCCATGCGGATGCGGCTGGCGGCCTCGTCCATCAGGTCGATGGCCTTGTCCGGCAGCTGGCGGTCGGTGATGTAGCGGTTGGACAGCGTGGCCGCCGCGACGATGGCCGGGTCGGTGATTTCCACGCCGTGGTGCACGGCGTACTTTTCCTTCAACCCGCGCAGGATGGCGATGGTGTCCTCCACCGTCGGCTCGCCGACGAACACCTTCTGGAAGCGGCGTTCCAGCGCGGCGTCCTTCTCGATGTACTTGCGGTACTCGTCCAGCGTGGTGGCGCCGATGCAGTGCAGCTCGCCGCGCGCCAGCGCCGGCTTGAGCATGTTGCCGGCATCCATCGCACCGTCGGCCTTGCCGGCGCCGACCATGGTGTGCAGTTCGTCGATGAACAGGATGATCTGGCCTTCGCTCTTGGACAGGTCGTTGAGCACGCCTTTCAGGCGCTCCTCGAACTCGCCGCGGAACTTGGCACCGGCGATCAGCGCGCCCATGTCCAGCGCCAGCAGGCGCTTGCCGCGCAGGCCTTCGGGCACCTCGCCGTTGACGATGCGCTGGGCCAGCCCTTCGACGATGGCGGTCTTGCCCACGCCGGGTTCGCCGATCAGCACGGGGTTGTTCTTGGTGCGCCGCTGCAGCACCTGGATGGTGCGGCGGATTTCCTCGTCGCGGCCGATCACCGGGTCCAGCTTGCCGCCCTCGGCGCGCGCGGTCATGTCCACGCAGTATTTTTCCAGCGCCTGGCGCTGGTCTTCGGCATTTTCCGATTGCACGCTCTCGCCTCCCCGCACTTTTTCGATGGCCGCCTCGACCTTGGCCTTGTTCGCCCCGGCCTCGCGCAGGGCCATGCCCAGCGCGCCGGAGTCCTCCACCGCCGCCAGCACGAACCACTCGCTGGCGATGAAGGCATCGCCGTGCTGCTGGGCCAGCTTGTCGGTCACGTTGAGCAAGCGATTGAGATCGTTGCCGATGGACAGGTTGCCGTCCTGCCCGGACACCTTCGGCAGGCCGTCGAGCATGGCCGTCAGCCGCTCGCGCAGCGCCGTCACGTTGACACCGGCCTGGGCCAGCAAGGGCCGCGTGCTGCCACCCTGCTGGTCCAGCAGCGCCGTCAGCACGTGCACCGGTTCGATCATATTGTGGTCGCGGCCCACGGCCAGCGACTGCGCGTCGGCCAGCGCCTGCTGGAAACGCGATGTGAGTTTGTCCATCCGCATGGGGAAGTCCTCGAAAGATGTGGCCGGGCCGCCCCGGCAATGTCCACGAGATGGCGTTTGCGCCGCGTGTTTCAAGGGATGCGAGGCGCAACAGCCTGTTCACGACGCCATCATCCTGCCTCCGGCCATGCCGTCCGGCCTTGATCCGGCGCAAGCTGCATCGTGCCGGAAACGGCGGGCATAATCCCTCCCATGCCTGCCGCGACGCCTTGGGTGCTGTATCTGCTGGAATGCCGCAACGGCAGCTTCTATGCCGGCATCACCAACGATCTGGATGCCCGTTTCCGCGCCCACCAGCAAGGGCGCGGCGCCCGCTATACCCGCGCCAACCCGCCGGTGCGCATTCTGGCCAACCGGGCCTACCCGGATCGTGCCAGTGCCTCGCGCGCCGAATGGCAGCTAAAGCAGCTGCCACGCGCGCGCAAACTGGCCTGGCTGCAGCAGACGGCGCCCGGTTGCGAGGGTGAAGCACCTGCCGCCCAAGCGAAATAACCGATCCGGGGGCGCCATGCCTCGCGCGCGCCGAACCACTCAATCCTTCCCCGCCAGGAACGGCAGCACCGCATCGAGGAACAGACGCGGCTGCTCCACGCCCGGTGCATGGCCGGCGTCGGGGATCGTCACCCAACGGGCACCCGCAATCCACGCGGCGTAGTCGCGGCCGAATGCGGGCGGCACCAGCGTGTCCTGCTCGCCCCACACCACCAGCACCGGCAGCTTCAGGCCGGCCAACGCGGGCCGGTCGAGGAAAACGGACGGATCGCCGCCCAGGTTCCGCCAGAAGCTGTCCTGCGTGTACTGCGCCCCCTCGGCCAGGCGGATGGCGAAAATCCGCCGGGCCATGTCGGCATCGACGATGTCCGGATCGTGGAAGACGAACTTCGACAGCCCCTCGCGCGTGGCCGCCAGCGACAGCACCGGCAACACCGCATCGCTGCCGGCCTTGCCCGGCACCGGCTTCATCGCCGGGTGGCCGGCCGCGTCGACCAGAATCAGCTTGCTCGGCATCGGCAGCCCGGCCGATTCGGCCCGCACTGCATACAGGCCTGCGATCCAGCCGCCCAGCGATTCGCCCGCCAGATCGAAGCGGGTCACGCCACGGTCTTCGAGAAACCCGCCCAGCATGTCCACCCACGTGGCCGGGCCGTAGTTGATCAAGGGCTTGGCCGAGCTGCCGAAGCCCAGCTGGTCCGGCGCCAGCACCCGATAGTGCCGGGCCAATTCCGGGATCACCGCGCCCCAGTCGAAACCGGCACTGCTGCCCAGCCCGTGCAGCAGCACCAGCGTGGGCCCGTGGCCGACGTCGTAATAGCGAATCGTCTGGCCATGCACCTGCGTGGTCTGCATCGGCGGCAAGCCGGTCCACCAAGGGCCGCGCACGGGCGAGGCCGCTTGCGCCGTTGCACTGACCAGCAAGGCAAGCAACAGCATCAGCCCCAAGCGAAAACCGCGTGCAGAAGACGATGAACCTGTGGTGCGCATGCCGGCCCCTCTCGTTGGATCAGTCAAGTGCCAGTGTGACGGACAGATCGCTGCAGCGACAGCAGCGCCATCACCGCCGCCAGCACCAGATAGGCGCCGACGAACTGCGCGCCGATCGCTGCCGGCAGGCCGTGCAGGCTGCCCGGCAGATAGATGCCGCCGCGCGGATCGACCGAATGGATGATGCCGCACGAAGCCAGCGCCGCCGCGATGAGCAGAATCCCAGCCGCGCGCCGCAGCCGGCCATCGATCATCGCCGCCACTGCGGCAATCCACAGCATCGCGGTGATGATGAAGCCGTTGCCCAACGTGAAGATCACCGCCAGCTCCGGCAGGCCGTGGCCATCGACCTGCGTGGTCATCGCGGCCAGCTGCGCAGGCGCAATCCAGCCCGGTGCCTTGATCGCCAGCAGATAGGCGGCCGAGGGCAGGAAGCCCAGCACCATCGCGCCCGCATGCTGCTTCGGCGTGGCCGCGAAGGCCTGGGTGGTGATGTCGATGGCCACGTACACGATGATCGGCGAGAGCACCGCCAACGGCAGCCACTGCACCAGCCCGGAGACGATGCCCAGCATGCCGCCGATGCCGACGAACAGCCCCGTCAACAACGTGTAGCCGCTGCGCGCGCCCATGTGCTTGTATGCGGGCTGGCCGATGTAGGGCGTGGTCTGGGCGACGCCGCCACAAACCCCGGCCACCAGCGTGGCAAACGCCTCGACCAGCAAAATGTCGCGGGTGCGGTAGTCGTCGCCGGCCGCGCGCGCGCTTTCGGAAACATTGATGCCGCCCACCACCATCAGCAGGCCGAACGGCAGCAGCAGCGGCAAGTAAGGCACGGTCGCCGGCAGACCATCGATGAAGCCCAGCGTCGGCCACGGCAGCACCACCTGCGGTGGTACCCACTGCGGCTGCGTGAAGCCCGGCGCACCCAGCCCGGCCAACCCCAGCCCGTAGTACAGCAACGTACCGACCACGAAGGCCACCAGCACGCCCGGCAGCTTCACCGGCAGCCGGCCCTTGGCCAGTAGCACGTACAGCAGCAGACCCAGCGTGGTGAAGCCGGCCACCGGCGAGCGCAGCGTCTCGATCAGCGGCAGCAGGCCCATCAGCACGATGGCGATGCCGGCGATCGACCCCAGCAGCGCCGCGCGCGGCAGCGCGCGCGTCACCGCCTCGCCGAAGAAGGACAGCACCAGCTTGAGCAGGCCCATCACGATCAGCGCGGCCATGCCCAGCTTCCACGTCGCCATCGCCGCCGCATGCGGGTCAAGCCCCTGCGCCTTGTAGGCGACGAACGCCGGACCGAGCACCAGCAGCGCCATGCCGATGCTGGTGGGCGCATCCAGCCCCAGCGGCATCGCGGTGACATCCTCGCGCCCGCTGCGCGCAGCCAGCCGCCGCGCCAGCAGCGTGTACAGCAGGTTGCCTACCAGCACGCCGAACGCGGTGCCCGGGAACATCCGCCCGAACACCACATCGGCCGGGAACTGGAAGATGCCGACCAGCGCCATCGCGATGAAGCCCAGGATGGACAGGTTGTCCACCACCAGGCCGAAGAAGCCGTTGAGGTCGGCGGGGACGAACCAGCGCGGACGCGCGGCGGGCGGCGGGACGGACATGGCATCGGGTCGGTCGGGGGAGATCCGATGTTAGGCCATCGACGCCGGGCAACGCGCGCCACGCAGCATCAGGCATCCGGTACAGCTGCGCATGCTCTGGTCATCGGCCACCGGATGCCACGCGCCGCTGCGGCATCGCGCTCAGAAGGACACGTCCACCGGCTGCCGCGCCCACAGCACGGATTGCTGGCCGGTGGCCTGCTTCCACGCCAACCGGATCGCCTCGATGTCGGCACGCCGCTGCGGCGTGTCCTCGTGCAGGATCACCAGCACCTTGGTCTTGAGCCGGTGGGGCGCGCCGTCGCCGCGGAACAGCCACTGGCCGTAGCCATCGAGCACGGTGAGGCCATCGGGGAAACGCGGCGTCACTTCCGCATCGAGAAAAGCGCGCCAGCGCGCCTCGTCGATCACTTGGGTCTGCACGCGGTCGGCCACGCCGCTTTCCGCGCCCACGCCGAAATACAGCTCGCTGCGCACCCAGC
>DMID01000067.1 GCA_003449195.1 Lysobacteraceae bacterium
TGGGCTGCCCGGCCAAGAAGGTGTGCAACGTCTGGGCCGGTTCGGCACTGATGCGCGACGAGGCGCTGGTGGGCCGCATTCTCGAAGGGGTGGTCGGCGCGGTGGAGGTGCCGGTGACGCTGAAGATCCGCACCGGCTGGGATGCCGAACACCGCAATGCGCCGGCCATCGCCCGCGTCGCCCAGGCCAGCGGCATCGCCGCGCTGGCCGTGCACGGCCGTACCCGCGACCAGCATTACACCGGCCAGGCCGAGTACGACACCATCGCCGCGATCAAGGCGACGCTGGACATCCCGGTGATTGCCAACGGCGACATCGACAGCCCGCGCAAGGCGGCCGAGGTCCTGCGCCTGACCGGCTGCGATGCGGTGATGGTCGGCCGCGCCGCGCAGGGCAACCCGTGGATCTTCGGGCAGATCGCGCATTTCCTCGCCACCGGCGAAACCCTTCCGCCGCCGATGCTGGCCGAGGTGCGCGACGTGCTGCTAGGCCATCTGGAGGCGTTGCATGCCTTCTACGGCGAGCCGCAGGGCGTGCGCATCGCCCGCAAGCATCTGGGCTGGTATGCCAAGGACCACCCGGAAAGCGCCGCATTCCGCGCGACGGTCAACGCCGCCGAAACACCCGGACAGCAGCTCGCCATCACCCGCGACTATTTCGACGCGCTGATCGCCGGCGTTGCGCCGGTGCTGCTTGCCGCAGCCTGATCGGCCGGGCCATGAAAAACGGCCGGGGCAATGCCCGGCCGTTCGATCCAACCAACTGCGCGAGCGCCCGGATTCAGAGCGCCAGGTCCACCGAAATGGCGCAGTGATCGGACAAGTGCGAGGGCTGCCCGGTTTTCTCGTAGGTGTATTCCTCGAACGAACCCTCCCGGTACGCGGCTGCGGCTTTCGGGCCCAGCACGATGTGGTCGATGTACGCATCGAAAGTCGAGCAGGCCGGCCGGCGCGCGCCGGGCACGTCCTTGAGCATCACGCCGTCGGCGGTGCTGTGACGCAGCTCCCACCACAGGCGGTCGTTCGGCTTGCCAAGGCGGCGGTTCCAGTCGCCGAGGATCAGGTACGGCACGGACGGGTCGGCTTCGCGCTCGGCCACCCACCACTTGAGCACGTCGGCCTGCTTGAACACGGTGCTGCAGGTCGGGGTCGGGTCGGCCTTGTCGAAACAGCCGCTCTTCAGGTGCACGCCGAGCAGGCGCAGCGGCTGGCCAGCCGCATTGTGCACGGTGATGTCCACGCCCCAGCGCAGGTTCGGGTCGCCAAGCGCGAGCACGGCCAGGTCCGGATTGCGCTGCACCTGCAGCCCCTTGCGCACGGCAAAGCCCACGCCCTGGTTGCGGATGTGCAGGCCCGGCTCGCCACGGCATTCGCCGCTGCGCCCACTGACCGGACGGGTGGAGAAATAGATGTCGTACTTGTCCGGCGTGAACACCCGCGCGGCGGCGGCGGCCGACTCCACCTCCTCCATCGCGAACACGTCGGCATTCACCTTGCCCGCGTAATCGCGCATCTGGAGGTAATCGGCATCGGTGCGCGGCCGGCAGCCGGCGTTGTCGATTTCGGCCAGGTGTTCCATGTTCCAGGTGGCCACGCGAAGCGTCGCCGGAGAACCGGATGCGGCCGGAGCCGGCCCTTTCGCCGGCGGCGTGGCGCAGGACGCCAGCAGCAGGACCGCCAGCAGCGCGCCTGTCCAGGCCCATGCGGGCCGCGATCGGGGGATTTGACGCATGTGATGAGTCTCCATTTGATCGAACAAGGCCAATGCAATGGCATCGACCGAAGAAAGAACGGGCCGGGGATTGCGTCCCGGCCCGTCGGTACAGCGGTACATCAAGCCTTCATCGGGCCGATGCGGATCAGAACGAACCGCTCAGGGTCACGCTCACCGAGCGCGGCGAAAGCACGCCGTAGTACGGGTTGCTGTAGTACCAGTCGTTGTCCTTGGCCATTTCCGGGTTGGCATCGTAGCCGGCCTTGGACACCCACTCGGTTCCGGCATAGCTGAAAGCCTTGCGGTCGAACAGATTGAACAAGTTCAGCTTGAGCGAAGGCTTCTTCAGCACACCGAAGTCAGGCAGATGGACACCTGCATTCAGGCTGGCAACGGTGTAACCGCCGACCTCCTCGGTGTTCATGTAATCGCCATAGCGCGAACCGGAATACTTGGCCTTCAACGAGGCCCAGAACGTGCCGTTGCTCCAGCTCAGGCGCGCAGTGGCGATGTCCTTGGGCGTGTTGGCCAGTTGCTTGCCATACAGCGGGAAGCGGCCATCGTCACCGGTGTCGATCAGGCCGCGGCTGCGGACTTCGGCTTCGGTACGGGTATAGGAGATGTAGCCCTTCCACTGCTTGCTGAACGCATAGCTGCCTTCCCAGTTCACGCCGCGCATCCGGACCTTGGGGATCCAGATGTAGGTGCTCATCGCCAAGTCCTGGTTGTAGCCGAACATCTGGCGATTGTCGTAATTGCTCTGGTACAGCATCGCGGCCATGCCGTAACGCTGGCCGTAGAAGCGCCAGCCCAGATCATGGGTAGTGGCCGTTTCGGGCTTGCTTGTGCTGCTGTTGGACAACGTGTTGAAAACGATCGCGTTGGTTTCAGGCACGCGGAACGTCTTGGCGAAGCCGTAGAAGAACTGGTTGCGCTCGTCCGGCGTGTACTTGATGCCGAAGGTCGGGGAGAACTTGCTGTAGTCCTTGTCGAACTCGGTGAGGAGTTCGGTCTGCGGCCTGCTGGAACTGTTCGGATAGTTGGCACCTGGCCACTGGTAGCTGTGCCCCTTGCGGTTGGCCTTGATGTAGGAAATGCCGGCGTTCACCGTCCACTGGTCGCCTGGCGTCCAGTTGTCCTGGATGAAGTACTTCTGCACCGTGGTCACGGTATAGGTACGGAAGGCCTCCATCGGCGTGCCGTCCTGATACTTGACCAGACAGGCATCCGTCTCGTCCCACACGTCGCAGGGCTGCCCCGTCAACTGGTCGACCAGCCCGTAATCCTGCACCGACGTCTTGCGCGAACGCTCCCACCATGCGCCATAGGACAGCGTGTGATCCAGACCGATGTTCTGGATGAACTTGGCCACGACACCCGGACGCGCAGTCTTGTTGCTGCTGAACCGGTAGGTCATGAAGTAGTTGCTGGTGCTGCCCGTGCCCGTCGGCACCTTGCCGTCACCGTTCAAGTCGGTGTTCGAATACAGATAGCGGTTGTTGCCGTAGTTGCGCGACTCCTTCATCGCGTAGCCCTGGCCCGAACCGCCGTCGCCATAGTAGTAGTACGGCACCACGGAAAGGCGCAGGTTGTCGGTGAAAGTGAATTCACCGTCCGCACTGACCATGATGTTGGAGTACGGATTGCGCATCAGACCCACGTAGTACTGCCCCGTGGAATAGCTCTTGCTGCCAGTGGGTGCGTAGGCGGCGGGATTCCAGTCGCCCTCGACCGCGTCGTAATCGTAATCGGCCTGGATCTGCGCCTTCGTGCCGCTGCGGTAGCGCGCGTTCTGCTGGCGGCTGTACTGGAACGAGAAGCTGATCGAGTTGAGGTCGTCGATTTGCCAGAGCGACTTGCCATCGATCTTGGTCACGTCCAGATCGCCGGCACCCTTCCACTTGTCCTTGGTGTTCTTCGACACCGACAGCCACGAACGCACCGGGCCGGTATCGCCTGTGTTGAAGCGTGCAAAGGTGCGACGGTAATCGTCGCTGCCGAAGGACTGGCTGAAATCCACGCCCATGTCATGGGTCGGGTCGATCGTGGACCACGCGATGTGGCCACCGGCGGCGCCCATGTCGGGCATGTCCACGTTGGGCGTGCCCTGCAACACGGTAATGTCGTTGTAGTTTTCGGCATCGCCGTACTGGGTGCCGTAGACCGAATAGCTGCCGGTGTCGGTGATCGGCGCGCCGTTGACGGTGATGCCGATGGACGAGGCATCGAAACCGCGCAGACTGTAGTTGCCGTTGGACAGGCCGGAAACGTCATCCGTCGACGCATCCACGCCCGGGATCGAATCGATCAACTGAGTGAAGTTGCTGCCGCCGGCCTCTTCCTGGATGGCTTCACGGGTGATCGTGGAGATCGCCTTGGGCGCGGTCTGGATCATCATGCTGCCGCCACCGAGCACGGGGCTCTGCGCGGTGACTTCGATGCGGTCCAGCTCCTGCGCGCGGCGCGTGTCGTACGCGGCCGTGGTGTTGGAGGTGCTGGACTCGGTGACGCGGCTTTCAGCCGCCTTCTTTTCCTGCTTGCCTGCGTCCTGTGCCTGGGCGGTGTCGGCCAGGATCACGGCAAGCGCCATGCTCAATACGGAAACGGATACGACAGAGCGGTGTTTCATCAAATACGTCCTCGGTGACCTTCTCTGGAAAAAAAGAAAAACAGCCCCTGGGGCAGGATGACCCCCTGCCCTTGGCATCGTGATACCGGAAGCATCTGGCGCTCCTCCCCCGCCACGGGAGGGGATTTCGCCCAGGCACGCATGCGGAGCCTGATGGAATTACACCAGAGCGTGACTGTTAATGGAAATTTGACATCGCTGCAAACATTCGTTTTCGGCTGACACACTGCAAAAAACGCAATGTGTGAAGCGCATCACGCGACAAGCCCGACACAAGGCATCAGGCCGCGTTCGCCAGCAGTCCGTGGTCTGGCTCGCCTGCCGCCGTCGCGGCATCCGGCAGGTCGGCAAGTCTCTCGCCCGAATGTGACAGCAGATGCAGCCTTCCATCCGGGGTTTCGGCCAGCGCGGTCAGGCTTTCCACCCAGTCGCCGTCGTTGGCGTATACCAGCCCGTCGCGTTCGAACAGGCCGGCACGGTGGATATGGCCGCAGACGATGCCGTCCAGCCCGCGGCGCCTTGCATCGTCCAGCCCGGCCTGCACGAAACGGGCGATGTAGCGCTCGGCCGCACCGCTGCGGCGCTTGAGGTATTCGGCCAGCGACCAGTAGCGCAGGCCGAAGCAGCGCCGCACCGCATTGATCCAGCGGTTGCCGGTGAGGATGCGGTAGTACAGCCAATCGCCGAAGCGCTCCTGCAACCCGCCGAAATGCGTGACCGCGTCGTAATCGTCGCCGTGCGTGACCAGCAGGCGGCGCCCATCGGCGGTGACGTGGACGGCACGCCTGCGCACCTTCATCGCCGGCAACACGAGGCCGCAGAAGCGGCGCAGCGGACGATCGTGGTTGCCGGGCACGTAGACGATCTCGGTACCGGCGCGTGCCAGCGCATGCAAGGCTTCGACCACCCGCCCCTGCGCCGCGTCCCAGCGCGAGCGCCGGTGCGCCATCCACCAGATGTCGATGATGTCGCCGACCAGATAGAGCCGCCGGCAATGCAGGGTTTCGAGGAAGGCCGCCAGTTCGGCGGCATGGCAATGGGCCGAGCCCAGATGCACGTCGGAGATGAACACCGTGCGCAACGGCCAGGCGGCCGGCGCCATCACGCCGTCTCCGCCGATGCACGGCGGGCGCCGCCGAGATAGCGTTCGCGCTTCTTCGGCCGCAACCGGTGCAGGTCGAGCTCGATCAGGCCGTCCACCGAATCGGCGAACGCCGGGTCCACGCCGAACGCCAGGAAACGCGCGCCACCGGGCTCGCAAAGATCGGTGTACTGTTTGTAAAGCATCGGCAGCGTGGCGCCGAGCGCATCGAGGTTGCCCTTGAGCACGCGGAAGGCGGTATCGCTGTCGCAACCGGAAAAGGCCGGCGGCGCGGCGCGGTAGGCGAACGGGCGTCTGGATGCCACCTCGCCCTCTGTACCGTAGAAGCGCGAGTAGTAGGCCACGATCTGCTCGCGCGCCTCCACCGGCAACGCCGCACTGATGGACACCGCGCCGAAGAGGTAGCGCACGCCGGGATGGCGTACCAGCCACGCACCGATGCCCTGCCACAGGTAATCGATGCTGCGGCTGCCCCAGTAATCGGGCACCACGAAGCTGCGCCCCAGCTCCATGCCCTCGGCGATGCGCGGGATCGAGGCATCCGAGTAGTGGAACAGGCCGGCGGTATAGAAACCGGGCAGGCCGCGTTCGGCCAGCACGCGCACGCCGTGGGCGATGCGATAGGCGCCGGCGATGCGGCCGGCCGCGTCGTCCCACAGCACGATGTGCTCGTACCACGCATCGAAACGGTCCAGATCGATGCGCCGCCCGGTGCCCTCGCCGACCGCGCGGAAAGTCAGCTCGCGCAAGCGCCCGATCTCGCGCAGCAGCGGCGCATCCGGGCGCAGCTGGCCGACGCGGATCTGCTTGCCGTCGCCG
>DMID01000099.1:0-1313 GCA_003449195.1 Lysobacteraceae bacterium
CTCGATGCGGATCTTCGGCCCCGGCAGGTCGGCGAGAATGCCGACCTCGGTGCCCAGGCGGCTGGCCGCCTCGCGCACGGCGGCGGCGCGGGCCACCTGCCCGGCCGGGTCGCCATGCGAGAAATTCAGCCGCACCACGTTGACGCCCGCCTTCAGCAAGGCCTCCAGCACGCCCGGCGCATCGGTGGCCGGCCCCAGCGTGGCCAGAATCTTGGTCCTGCGCAATTCGCTCATCGTTTCCGTTCCGCTCCGTTGTCTTGATCCCGGCCGGCGCGACCGCTGCCCCCAGCGTCCCGGACGACGTGCACATGCAACGATTCGTCCCGGCCGTGCCGTCGCAGCCGACCGGCGCGGAGTCCACACTAGCGCCACAGATTACAGGCAACGGCCAATACAAACGCTGCACGCCGCCCATCCCCTCCGCCACCGATCACAGGTGATCCCATGAGCAATGCCTTCATCGAAGCTTCCCGCAAGCGCCGCACCCAGTACGTGCTGGGCAGGAACCTGCCGCTGTCGCAGGCCGACACCACCGCCCTGATCGAGGAGGCCATCAAGCTGGCGCCGTCCTCGTTCAACTCGCAGAGTTCGCGCGCGGTGATCCTGTTCGGCGCCGAAAGCGTGAAGTTCTGGAACCTCACCAAGGAAATCCTGCGCAAGATCGTGCCGGCCGAGGCCTTCGGCAGCACCGAGAAGAAGATCGACGGCTTCGCCGCCGGCGCCGGCACCGTGCTGTTCTACGAGGACCAGGACGTGATCAAGGGCCTGCAGGAGCAGTTCGCGCTGTATGCCGACAATTTCCCGGTGTGGTCCGAGCACAGCACCGGCATCGCCCAGTTCTCGGTGTGGACCGCGCTCGCCAACGCCGGCATCGGCGCCAGCCTGCAGCACTACAACCCGCTGGTGGACGAGGCCGCGGCGAAGGAATGGAACGTGCCGGCCAGCTGGAAGCTGCGCGCGCAGATGCCGTTCGGCTCGAACGAAGCGCCGTTCGGCGAAAAGACCTTCATCGACGACGCCGAGCGCTTCCGCGTGTTCGGCTGATCATCGGGCAACACCGCGACGATGCGAAGACGCCGCCCGAGGGCGGCGTCTTCGTTTCCGGCTTCCTGACGGGCCCGCAGGGAGCCGCCGGGACGATCAGGCACCCTGCAATGCGGCCACTGCGGCCGGCAAATCCGCGGGGGTCTGGACCAGCCGCGTCGCGCCGGCCAGGCGCAGTTCGGCCGCGTCGCCGAAGCCCCACAGCACGCCGAGGCTGCGCAGGCCGAGGGCACGCGCGCCCTCGATGTCCATGCGCCGGTCGCCGATCA
>DMID01000099.1:1331-13855 GCA_003449195.1 Lysobacteraceae bacterium
GGAAGCGCTCGGTCTTCGACGTGGCCACCGCCAGCCGGTGGCCGTGCGCATGCAAGCCGCGCACTGCGGCCTCGATGCCGTCGTAGATGCGGAACAGGTGCCAGCCCGCAGCATCGTAGTGGCGCTTGTATTCGGCCACCGCCTGCACGGCGAGCGACTCCTCGCCGAACATCGTGCGGAACGTGTCCAGCAGCGGCGGGCCGATCAGCGGGATGATCGCCTCGCGCGTCATCGCCGGCTGGCCCATCGCCCGCAGCGCATGCTGCACGCTGTCGACGATGCCGTCCTCCGAATCGATCAGCGTGCCGTCCAGGTCGAACAGCAGGGCGGCCGGCCTCATTGGCCGCGCGCTTCGAGCGCAGCCACCGCGGGCAGCGTCTTGCCTTCGAGGAATTCGAGGAAGGCGCCGCCACCGGTGGAGATGTAGCCCACCTTGTCGGCAATGCCGTACTTGTCCACCGCCGCCAGCGTGTCGCCGCCGCCGGCGATCGAGAACGCCGGCGAGGCAGCAATCGCCCGGGCCAGCGTTTCGGTGCCGTGGCTGAAGGCCTCGAACTCGAACACGCCCACCGGCCCGTTCCACACCACGGTCCCCGCCTTGGCAATCAACGAGGCATAGGCGGCCGCGGTATCCGGGCCGATGTCGAGGATCAGGTCGTCCTCGGCCACGTCGGCCACCGCCTTCACTTCCGAAGGCGCATCCGGCAGGAACTGCTTGGCGGTCACCACGTCGGTCGGCAGCGGGATGTCGGCGCCGCGCGCCTTGGCATCGGCGACGATCTTGCGCGCGGTATCCAGCAGGTCCGGCTCGCACAGCGACTTGCCCACCGGCAAGCCGGCCGCGGCGATGAAGGTGTTGGCGATGCCGCCGCCGACGATCAACTGGTCCACCTTGTCCACCAGGTTGGTCAGCAACTCCAGCTTGGTCGATACCTTGCTGCCGGCCACGATGGCCAGCAGCGGCTTGGCCGGGTGTTCCAGCGCCGTGGCCAGCGCATCCAGCTCGGCCATCAGCAGCGGGCCGCCGGCAGCCACCGGCGCGTACTTGATGACGCCGTGGGTGGAGGCCTGGGCGCGGTGCGCGGTGCCGAAGGCATCCATCACGAACACGTCGCACAGCGCGGCGTATTTCTTCGCCAGCGCCTCGTCGTCGGCCTTCTCGCCGACGTTCATGCGGCAGTTTTCCAGCAACACGATCTGGCCCGGCGCCACCTGCACGCCGTCCACCCAGTCGCGCAGCAACGGCACCGGCACGTGCAGCAGTTCGGACAGGCGCCTGGCCACCGGCGCCAGCGAGTCCTCTTCCGTCCACGTGCCTTCCTTCGGCCGGCCCAGGTGCGACATGACCATCACCGCCGCGCCCTGCTTCAGCGCCCGCTGCAAGGTCGGCAGCGAGGCGAGGATGCGCTGCTCGGAGGTGATGCGGCCCTGCTCGATCGGCACGTTGAGATCCTGGCGGATCAGCACGCGCTTGCCGGCGAGGTCGAGATCGGTCATGCGGACGATGGACATGCAGGTTCCCGTGGGACGTGTGGAGGAAAGCGCCCATTGTCCGGCCTGCGCCGGGAACCGGCAAACAAGGGATCTCCCGCTCAAGAAGCGCGATGCCGTGCCGACATCGTGGAATCGTTCCCAGCCTATCCCCGCACCGATGGACTCCAGCCCGGCCAGCCACAGCGTCGACGACCACATCCGTTCGGTCTCCGGCATGTCCGAATCGCTGCTGGGCGAGCTGGGGCGCTCGCTGCAACGGATCGACGAGATCAACCGCACCACGCGGATCATTTCGATGAATGCCCGCATCGAAGCGGTGCGGATCGGTGCGGCCGGCCGCGGCTTCGGCGTGATCGCCGAGGAAATGGACCAGCTGTCGCGGCGCGTGGCCGACACCACCCGCGAAATCGGCCACATGGCGCGCGACACCGGCGGTGCCCTGCGCGGCACGCTCGGACAGCTGGAAGACGACGCGCGCCGGACCCGGCTGGCCGAGCTGGCGCTGGCCAACATCGACCTGATCGACCGCAACCTGTACGAACGCAGCTGCGATGTGCGCTGGTGGGCCACCGACGGCGCCGTGGTGGCTGCCGTCAACGAGGGCACGCCGGCCGACATCGCCCATGCTTCGCGCCGGCTGGGCCAGATCCTCGACTCCTACACGGTTTATTTCGACCTCGTGCTGGCCGGGCCGGATGGCCGCATCGTCGCCAACGGCCGCCCCGACGCGTTCGCTTCGGCCGGGCGCGACATCGGCGACAGCACTTGGTTCAAGGAGGCGATGCACACCCGCAGCGGCGAGGAATTCGGTTTCCAGAGCGTGCATGCCAGCCCGCTGGCCAACGGCGAACGGGTGCTGGTCTACTCCTGCTCCGTGCGCGAAGGCGGCCGCGTGAACGGCCGGGTGCTGGGCGTGCTCGGCATCGTGTTCCGCTGGGACGCACTGGCGCAGACGGTGCTGGGCCGTACCCCGCTGTCGGAAGGCGAATGGACGCGCAGCCGTGCCTGCATTGTCGACCGCGACGGCCTCGTGCTGGCCGATTCGGCGGGCCGCCAGTTGCAGGACACCCTCGCCTTTCCCGGCATGGCAGAACTGTTCTCACATCCGCGCGGGGCCACGGTCGTCGAGCTGTCGGGGCGACGCCATTGCGTGGCCCATGCCGCCTCGCCCGGCTACGAAACCTATGCCACCGGCTGGCACTCGCTGATCCTGCAGGCGTTCTGAACGACGCCGGCCGGGCGTGTCACACCGAGAAGCGGTCGCGGCCGTTGTTCTTGGCTCGGTACAGGGCCTCGTCGGCCTGCACCATCGCAAGCTTGATGTCCAGTCCGGTTTCCGGCACCGCGACGGCGACGCCGATGCTCACGGTGAGCCGGCCATGCACGGAGCCATCGTGCACGATGTCCGCCGCGCGCACCGAATCGCAGATGCGCTGGGCGACGATCAATGCCGGCTCCAGATCCGCCCCGGGCAACAGCACGACGAATTCCTCGCCGCCGCTGCGGATCAGCTCGTCGTCCGGGCTGCGCAGCGCACTGCGGATCAGGCCGACCACGCGCTTGAGCAAGGTGTCGCCGGCCGGATGGCCGTAGCGGTCGTTGTAGGCCTTGAAGAAATCGATGTCGAGCACCAGCACGCCGATCGACGCGCGGGTGGCGGTCTTGAGCATCGCGGCCGGGTCGGCGATGCGCTCGTGCAGGGCGCGCACGTTGTAGGCGCCGGTCAGCGCGTCGACCCGGGTCATCCGGTCCAGCTCGGCCACGGCCTGGCGCAGTTCGGCGGTGCGCGCCTGCACTTCCTGCTCGCGCTGGCTGGTCAATTCGCGCTGCTTTTCGAGGGAAAGGCTGAGCTTGCGGTAGGCCTCGTTGAGGCGGCCGGACATCATGACGACGGCGTTGGCGAGCGGGCGCAATTCCTCGGGCAGCGAACGCACCCGCTCGATGTCCGCCTCGCGCCCGAGCGCGTAGTCCTGCAGGACACCCAGCAGATCGTCTACCGCCGCGCCCATGCGCCGCATCTGGTAGCGCGAGGCCACCAGCACCCCGACCACCACCAGCAGCAACAGCGCCGTCATCAGCAGGATGCGCTGCAGCATCACGTGAAGCAGCAATGCACGCGGGGCACCAACGTAGATGGTCCAGCCGTTGTGCAAAGGCTCGGCCGAAAAGAACGCATCGCGGCCACCCAGCACGCCAGGCACGAGCAGCACCTTGCCCCCGGCATGGTCGAGCGCAGGCCCGGCCGACGCAAACGGCGTGCCCGCCACCGATTGCCCGAACCCGTAACCCAGCCGCGGGCCGGCATAGATCACGTGACCGGTGCGATCGACCAGCAGCATTTCGTAATCGCGGGCACGCAGCGACTCGACACTGGGCGCAGTCAACGAACGGATGTCGACGGCACCGGCCAGCACGCCGTCGAATCGGCCGTTGCGGCGCAGCGGCGCTGCCAGCACGACGACGTTCTCCTTGCCCAGTCCACTGCTGTGCAGCGCGTTGGATGCCCAGGACTCGCCGCTGTCGCGGACGTGGGCGAAATATTCCTGATCGATCTGGGTGCCGCGCGAACGCGGCGGGTACTTCCATTCGGGCAGGGCCAGCTGCAGATGACCTTCGCGGTCCACCAGCACGACGCCGCCCAGGCCCGGATAGCTTTTCTGCAGACGGATGATGTCGGCCTGCCAGGTCAGCCCGGAGGTCGACGTGTCGGCCAGCATCGTCACCGCCGACAGGTGATTGGCCACGTACTCGTCGATGTTGCTGCCCAGCAACCGGGCCGTGCTGGCCACGCCATCGCGCAGTTGCTCGCGTTCGGCGCGGTACTGCAACCAGGAATAGAGCGTGCCGAACAAGAGCGCCGGCACCACCGTCACCACCAGCAGCCAGCGCCGGAAGCCGCCCAGCAAGGACACCTGCCGCCCATCCGCGGCAGGTGCCGTTGCATCATCGGGGCGAGGGCGGCTCATCGGCGCATGCTAGCCGATGCCGTCGCTGCCGACAGAGACCGCCGACAGCGGGAAATCACGCCGTTCAGCGGTTCGCGATGACTCGGGCCAGTTCCAGGCACTTGTTGGAATAACCCCATTCGTTGTCGTACCAGCTCACCAGCTTGACGAAGGTATCGTCCAGCGCGATGCCGGCCTTGGCATCGAAGATGGAGGTGTGTGCATCGCCGCGGAAGTCCGTGGCCACCACCATGTCCTCGGTATAGCCGAGGATGCCCTTCAGCGCGCCTTCGCTCTGCGCCTTCACCTCTGCGCAGATGTCCTCGTAGGTGGCCGGCTTTTCGAGTTCGACGGTCAAGTCCACCACCGAGACGTCCGAGGTCGGCACGCGGAAGCTCATGCCGGTCAGTTTCTTGTTGAGCGCCGGGATCACCTTGCCCACGGCCTTGGCCGCGCCGGTCGAGGACGGAATGATGTTCTCGAGGATGCCGCGTCCGCCGCGCCAATCCTTGTGGCTCGGGCCATCGACGGTCTTCTGGGTTGCGGTGGCGGCATGCACCGTGGTCATCAGGCCGCGCTTGATGCCCCACTTGTCGTTGATCACCTTGGCCAGCGGCGCAAGGCAGTTGGTGGTGCACGAGGCGTTGGAGACGATCGCCTGTCCGGCGTAGGTCTCGTGGTTCACGCCGTAGACGAACATCGGCGTGTCGTCCTTGGACGGCGCCGACATCATCACCTTCTTCGCGCCGGCCGCCAGGTGCTTTTCGGCCAGCTCCTTGGTCAGGAACAGGCCGGTGGACTCGATGACGATCTCGGCGCCGATCTCGTCCCACTTGAGGTTGGCCGGGTCGCGCTCGGCGGTGAGGCGGATCTTCTTGCCGTTGACCAGCAGTTGGCCGTTCTCCACGGCCACTTCACCGTCGAAACGGCCATGCACCGAGTCGTACTTGAGCATGTACGCCAGATAGTCCGGATCAAGCAGGTCGTTGATGCCGACGATCTCGATGTCGCCGGCGAAGTTCTGCACGGCCGAGCGCAGCACGTTGCGCCCGATGCGGCCGAAGCCGTTGATGCCGATCTTGATGCTCATGACGCGCGAGGCTCCTGAAAAAGGGATGGCGGGTTTGGGGACGGCCAGTTTAACCGACACGCCCTTGCCGGCCTGAAAACGCTATCGGAACGTCATTTGATCGTAATCAAGGCGTTAAACGGGAGCGGGGCGGAGACTGGCCCCACTTTCCACAGACGAGCACCATCATGAAGCACTCCCTCGCGCTGTCCCTGCTTGCCCTGGCCGCCGCAGGCGTAGCCTCCCCCGCCTTCGCCGAAGCGAAGGGCGACTGGACCTTGGGCGTCGGCGTCCATCAGGTCGCACCGAAGTCCGACAACGGCAAGCTGGTCAACGGCACCCTGAAGACCGAGGTCGGCAACAGCATCCGCCCGACCATCACGTTCGAATATTTCGTGGCCGACAACCTCGGCGTCGAAGTGCTCGGCGCGCTGCCGTTCAAGCACGAGATCAGCCTGAAGGGCCTGGGCAAGGTTGCCGACACCAAGCAGCTGCCGCCGGTCGTCTCGCTGCAGTACCACTTTGCCAACAGCAGCAAGGTCACCCCGTTCGTGGGCGTCGGCGTGAACTACACCCGCTTCTTCAGCACCGACACCAAGGGCGCGCTGAAGGGTTCGAGCATCGACCTCGACAGCTCGTGGGGCGTGGCCGCCCACGCCGGCCTGGATGTTGCCGTCACCGACAAGAGCGCGCTGCGCTTCGACGTGCGCTGGGCCGACATCGACAGCAAGGTCAAGCTGGACGGCGCCAAGATCGGTACCGCCAACATCGACCCGATGGTCTACGGCGTGGCCTACGTGATGAAGTTCTGATCCTGCCGCAGGACGCGACAGGTAAGGATGGCGGCATGCGTTTTCTCCGGGCGCATGCCGCCTTTTTGTTGTCCGGAAAACGGCATGCAACACGTAGGGCGCTAGACTTGCGCGGATGAAACGCATCCTTGCTCCCGCGCTGCTCGCCTTGTCCGCCGCACTGGCGGCCGCCCCTTCCACTGCACTCGCTTGGGGCGCCACCGGCCACCGCATGGTGGCCCGTCTGGCTGCACAGCAACTCACGCCGCAGGCCCGTGCCCGCATCGATGCCCTGCTTGCCGGCGAGCCGGACCCGACGCTTGCCGGCATCGCCAACTGGGCCGACGAATTGCGTGGCAAAGACCCAGGCCTCGGCAAGGCCACGGCGCGCTGGCATTACGTCAACCTGGCCGACCACGACTGTGACTACGACCCGCCACGCGACTGCGCCGACGGCAACTGCGCGATCGCGGCGATCGAGCACCAGACCGCAATCCTGGCCGATGCCAACCAATCCAGGGATGCCCGGCTGCAGGCCTTGAAATTCGTCGTCCATCTGGTCGGCGATGTGCACCAGCCGCTGCATGCCGGCTACGCCCGCGACAAGGGCGGCAACGACGTCCAGATCAATTTCCACGGCAAAGGCAGCAATCTGCACAGCTTGTGGGACAGCGGCATGCTGCGCACGTTCCCCGGCAACGAGGACCAATTGCTCGCCGCGCTCGATGCGCTGCCGGCACCGCCGCGCGATGCCGCACCCGCCTTGCCGCCCGATGCCGCCGCATGGGCCGTGCAATCCTGTCGCATCGTCCTGCAGCCCGGCGTCTATCCGCCCCGCGCGAAGATCGGCGACGACTACGTTGCCACCTGGCTGCCGGTCGAAGAGCGCCAGCTCCGTCTGGCCGGTCAACGCCTGGCCACGCTGCTGAACGCGGCCCTGTCCGGCCCGTGAGCCCGCATTCCCCACCCCGGGAATGCCGCACATGAGCACCGTCCGCGTCGCATCCTTCTTGCACGCCGCCAGCCACACGTTCACCCACGTCGCCGCCGACGCAGCCAGCGGCAAAGCCGCCATCATCGACCCGGTGCTGGATTACGCCCCGTCGACTGGCCACAATGGCAGCTCTCCGGCCGAAGCCCTGCTCTGACACGTCGCCGGGCACAGTCTGCAGGTCCGCTGGCTGCAGGAAACACATGCCCATGCCGACCACCTGTCCGCTGCGCCTTGGCTGAAATCGCGGCTGTCCGGCGCGCGGCGGGGCATCGGTGCGGGCATCGTGCAGGTGCAAAGGCACTTCGTGCCCGAATTCGGTTTCGACGGCGACATGCCGGTCGGACGGCTCGCAGTTCGATCACCCCTTCGCCGTCGGCGAGCACTTCCGCCTCTGCAATGCCCAATCCCCGCGCACACGCCCGACAGCATCGCCTACCTGATCGGCGACGCCTTGTTCCCCGGCGATTCCATCTTCATGCCCGATGGCGGCACCGCCCGCTGCGACTTCCCGGGCGGCGATGCGCATGCGTTGTACCGCTCGATCCGGCACCTGTTCGAGCTGCCCGGTGCCACCCGCGTGTTCGTCTGCCATGACTACGGCCCCGGCGGTCGCGCGCCCGCCTGCGAGACCACGATTGCCGAGGAGAAGGCCGGCAACATCCACGTCGGTGGAAGTGCCGATGAAGGCCGCTTCGTGCAACAGCGCACCGCGCGCGATGCCACGCTGGCGCCGCCGGCCCTGATGGCCCCATCGGTCCGCGCCAACATCACGGGTTTGCAGGCACCGATGCCCTGACGCCGCGCTCAGCGTGCAATGTCGCCCGTGCGCACGGCCGCCTGTCCGTGCCAGATATCGAACACGAACGCGTATTCCAGCGTCACCTGCACCGGTTCGATGGACTGCGCATCGGCGCAATCGTCCGGGTCGCCGTCGCGCGGCCCGGCGTTGGCGGCATTGCGACAGAACACGGCGGGCCGGTAACGCCACCCGGCAAGCGTTGCGAACAGCCAGACTGCACGCACACCGCAGCGGAAAGCAGAAACACGCCGCAGGAACAGTCAGTCCAAGCGCAAATGCCGGTCGTCCGCCCGGTTCCGCAGCCACTGCGCCAGCGGCAAGCCGATCACGGCCGCCAGCGACATCCAGATCATCGCCCAGGCACCGGCGGCACTGCCGGCCCGCATCCCGGCCTCGTACGCGGCCGAACCGATGGCATGCACCGGAACCTCGCCGATCTGCATGCCATCCCGCCAAAAGTGCCACAACCGGCGCGCCGAAAGCAGCCACGCGAACGCCATGCTCCACTGCACCCATGCGCGCAAGCGCGGCGGCAAAACCGATCCCCCTGCCATGCCCATTGCATGTCCCCGTTGCCGTGTCGAAATACGGATCAGTCAGCCACCGTTGCGGGCACGGGTCAAGCGCTGCCGCCCGGAACGACGAAGGCCGGCATCGTGCCGGCCCTCGTCTTGCTTGATGCGTCCGGCTTGCCGGGCTTACAGCGCCTTGGCCGCCTGCACCACGTGCTCGGCGGTGATGCCGAAATGTGCGTACAACGCATCGGCCGGTGCCGACGCACCGAAGCTGTCGATGCCGATCACCGCCCCATCCAGGCCCACGTACTGGCGCCAGAAGCCGGTGACGCCAGCCTCCACCGCCACCCGCTTGCGCACTGCGGCCGGCAGCACCGATTCGCGCCAGGCCGCGTCCTGCCGGTCGAACACGTCGGTGGACGGCATCGACACCACGCGGGTCTTGATGCCCTGCGCATCCAGTGCCTGCTTGGCCTGCACCGCCAGCCCGACTTCCGAGCCGGTGCCGATCAGGATCACGTCCGGCGTGCCGCCTTCGGCATCGGCCAGCACGTAGCCACCGCGCTCGATCTGCTTGACTTGCGCATCGCTGCGCGGCTGGTGCGGCAGGTTCTGGCGGCTGAAGACCAGACAGCTCGGGCCTTCGGCGCGGGCAATGGCGGCCTTCCAGCTGACCGCCGACTCCACCGCGTCGCACGGGCGCCACACGTCGTTGTTGGGGATGTAGCGCAGCGAGGCCAGATGCTCGACCGGCTGATGGGTCGGGCCATCCTCGCCCAGACCGATGGAGTCGTGGGTGTAGACATGGATCGCGTGCGCCGGGATCAGCGCGCTCATGCGCAGCGCATTGCGCGCGTAGTCGCTGAACACCAGGAAGGTGGCATCGAACGGAATGAAGCCGCCGTGCAGCGCCAGACCATTGGCGATCGCGCTCATGCCGAACTCGCGCACGCCGTAGTGGATGTAGTTGGCGTTGGGGTCAGCCTTGGTGACCGAGGTACTGGCCTTCCACAAGGTCAGGTTGGAATGGGCCAGGTCGGCCGAACCGCCGACGATCTCCGGCAGCAGCGGCGCGAAAGCTTCGATGGTGTTCTGCGAAGCCTTGCGCGAAGCGATGGTCGGGCCTTCGGCCTGCACCTTGGCGATGAAGGCATCGGCCTGGGCGAGGAAGCCGGCCGGCAACTCGCCGCTCTGGCGGCGCAGGAATTCGGCGGCCTCGGCCGGGAATTGCGCGGCATAAGCATCGAAGGTGGCCTGCCAAGCCTGCTCGCGGGCGGCACCGGCGGCCTTGGCGTCCCACGCGGCGTAGATGTCCTGCGGCACCTCGAACGGGCCGTACGGCCAGCCCAGCTCCTTGCGGGTGGCCTCCAGCTCGTCCTTGCCCAGCGGCGCGCCGTGCGAGGACTCCTTGCCGGCCTTGTTGGGCGAGCCGAAACCGATCACCGTGCGGCAGCAGATCAGCGTCGGCTTGCCGGTCTCGGCCTTGGCCGCCTCGACCGCGGCGGCGATGGCATCGGCGTCATGCCCGTCCACGCCGCGGATCACCTGCCAGCCGTAGGCCTCGAAACGGGCCGGCGTGTCGTCGGTGAACCAGCCATCGGTATTGCCGTCGATGGAGATGTGGTTGTCGTCCCAGAAACAGATCAGCTTGCCCAGCCCCCAGGTGCCGGCCAGCGAAGCGGCTTCGTGCGAGACGCCTTCCATCAGGCAGCCATCGCCCATGAACACCCAGGTGTTGTGATCGACGATGTCCAAGCCGGGGCGGTTGAAGTGCTGGCCCAGCAGCTTTTCGGCCAGCGCGAAACCGACCGCGTTGGCCAAACCCTGGCCGAGCGGGCCGGTGGTGGTTTCCACCCCGGGGGTGTCGCGGCGCTCGGGGTGGCCCGGCGTCTTGCTGTGCAGCTGGCGGAACTGCTTGAGGTCCTCGATCGACAGCGCGTAGCCGGACAGGTGCAGCAGCGCGTACTGCAGCATCGAGCCGTGGCCGTTGGACAGCACGAAGCGGTCGCGGTCGGCCCACTTCGGGTTGGCCGGGTTGTGGCGATGGAAACGGCGCCACAGCACTTCGGCGATGTCGGCCATGCCCATCGGCATGCCGGGGTGGCCGGAGTTGGCGGCCTGCACCGCATCGGCGGCGAGGAAACGGATGGCGTTGGCGAGCTGGCGTTCGGTGGGCTGCGTCATGGCGGGGCGTCGGGATTCTTCGGAAGCGCCCGCCGGGCTGCGGGCCGCCCATTGTCCCACCCCTGTCCCGCGCTGTCGCGGTTGCAGCCCTCAGCCGGCGCTGCTAGAGGCCTCGGATGGCGCATCCGCCTCGCCCCGGGACACCACCGTGGCCAGCATCAGGTCGCCGGTGACGTTGAGCGTGGTGCGGCACATGTCGAGAAAACGGTCCACGCCGAGGATGATGCCGATGCCTTCCGGCGGCACCCCGACCATCGCGCAGATCAAGGCCACCACCGGCAGCGAACCGGCCGGCACGCCGGCGGTGCCGATGCCGCCGAGGATGCACACGAACATCACCGTGAACTGCTGGCCCAGGCTCAGGTCCACGCCGAAGAACTGCGCCAGGAACAGCACGGTGACGCCTTCGAACAAGGCCGTGCCGTTCTGGTTGGCGGTGGCGCCCACGGTCAGCACGAAACGCGACACCTTGTTGGGCAGCTTGAGGTTCTGCTCGGCCACCCGCAGCGACGTGGGCAGCGTGGCATTGCTGGACGCCGTGGAGAAGGCCATCAGCATCACTTCCTGCACCTGCCGGAACCACGCGCGCGGCGACCAGCCGGCCATGCGCACCATCGCCGAATACACCACGAACATGTGCAATGCCAGCGCCAGCACCACCACGCCGACGTAGGCGCCGAGCTTGTACAGCAGCTCCCAGCCGAACAGCGCGGCGAGGTTGAACATGAAGCAGAACACCGCATAGGGCGCCAGCCGGATCACCAGCCCGATCAGCGTCATCGAGATCTCGAACAGGCCCTCGATGGCGCGCTTGAACGTGCCGGTGTTGTCGCTGTTGGTCAGCACCAGGCCCACGCCGACCATCAGCGCGAAGAACATCACCGCGAGGATCTCGTTGTTGCTGGCCGCGGCGAACACGTTGTCCGGCACGATCGACAGCAGCATCTTCACCCCGCCCGGCTGCTCGGTGGTGCGGCTGACGATGGCGTGGGCGCGCTCGGAGCCGGCCTCCAGCATCTGCTGCGCGACGGCCGGGTCGATGCCCGCGCCGGGGCGCAGCCAGTTCACCAGCAGCAGGCCGATCAGCACCGCGATGCCCGAGACCACCACGGTGTAGCCCAGCGTCTTCCAGCCGATGCGGCCGAGCGCGCGGATGTCGCCCATCTCGGCCACGCCGACCACCAGCGCCGAGAACAGCAGCGGGATCACCAGCATGAAGATCAGCCGCAGGAACAGCGTGCCGGCCGGCTGGGTGACGTTGCCGGTGAGCCACTGCACCCAGCCGGCATCGGCGCCGACGCCGGCATGCACCGCCAGGCCGAGGACGAGGCCGGCGAGGAAGCCGATCAGCATCTTCCAGTGCAGCGGCAGGCGGTGCGGAGGCGTGGCGGCGGAGATCGTCATGCGGTGGCGGCTCTGGCTTTGGAATCGCCCGAGAGTAACAAAACCGGCCACGCGGCCCACGCCTTCCGGCACAGGCGGCATCAAGATCGCCTCACCTGTCCGGATACAAGGGCGGCAATTCGTCGCGTTGCCGTGCCGGTGCGGGCGATGACCAGCGCGGCCCCCGACGGAAGGCATCGCGCATGGCCTGCCGTGCTTCGGCCACGTCGCCATCGCGCCATTGCGCACGGGCCAGATGCTCCACCGCGGCCCGCTGCGCAGGATCGTCCAGAGCGGCGCGCACGGCATCCAGATCCGCCAGCGGCGGTGCGTGCATGCACCGCAACACC
>DMID01000100.1:0-4059 GCA_003449195.1 Lysobacteraceae bacterium
AAGGTCGCTTCATGGCCGCCGGCACCGTGGCCAGGCTGCCCGAGGATGCGCAGTTCCGCGACGACGTGGCGGCCGCGCGTCAGGAAGTGGCGCGGGCCCGGATGCGCGGCTTGAAACCCAACCGCGATTGCGCGGCCGAGGCCGATGCCCTGAAGCTGCGCCCCGCCAGCGCGCTGTGAACCGCCGCCGGAACCGTGCCGCTCAGGGCTGCACGGTTTCGGTCTGGACCACCATGTCCAGCACGTAGGCCACGGCGCTGCCGTCGGCCGGCGGGTTCGGCACGGCGTAGCGCTTCAGGCGCAGCACGTTGCGGATGCCGGCCTGGTGCCGGTAACCCTCGATCGGCGCGTACAGGTTCTGCCATTCGCCGCGCGGCGCGTTTTCCAGCCCCTGCGCGTCGTAGTGCACTTCGCGCACGCTCAGGCAGCGGGCATCTTTCATGAGCGGATGCGGGCAGGCGACTTCTTCGGCGGCGATCTCGAAGAACACCGTTTCACCGGCGCTGCCGTAACGGGTCTGCGCGGTCGGCGTGCCGTCGAACACCAGCACGTCGCCGTTGCGCGCGGTCAGCTTCAGCCGCGGCGGTTGGCCCTGCACCGCGAACGGCAGGGCGCCTTCCAGACGCGTTGCCACGGCATCGTCGAGCAGGGCCAGCTTCGGGTCGGCGCAGGCCATCAGGGTGGAGGCAAGCCGGCTCACGGTCAGCGTGGCCGCATCGGCCCGATAACCGGCCGCCATGCGGTTGCACAGGTTGCCGATGGCCAGCCGGCCGTCGACGAAATCCAGCTGCACCGGTGCATCGCGTCGCACGAACAACATGTCCACGCGCTTGCCGTGGGCATCGCGGGCATCGGCGAGCTGCCAGTGGTAGCGCGGCAGCGTTTCGGCGGCGGCCTCCGGCGGCAGGGGCGTGGTCAGCGTCAACGGCGCCTGTGTCGCGCAGGCAGTCAGTCCGAGGGGCAGCAGCAACCAGTAGGGCTTCATCGCGCGGTTCCTTGGCGGCGGGTGGGGTCAGCTGCCGGCCGGCACGAGCAGCAGCAATGCGATGCCGAGGATAAACCGGTAGATCGCGAACACGGTGAAGCGGTGGCCCTTGATGTAGTTCAGCAGCCACTTCACCGCGACGAAGGCGGTGACGGCACTGGCGACGAAGGCCACGGTCAGCGCGGTCCAGTCCTCGTGCGCGGCCTCGCCGTTGCGGACCACGTGCAGCAGCTCGTAGCCGGTGGCGGCGAACATGGTCGGGATGCCGACGAGGAAGGCAAACTCGGTGGCCGCCGCGCGCAGCGTGGTGCCGGCCAGCAGCGCGACGAAAATCGTCGCGGCCGAGCGCGAGGTGCCCGGGAACACGCCGGCCACTACCTGCGCCACGCCGACGAGGATGGCCACCGTCCAGGTGATCGTCGCGCGTTCACCCAGCGTCTGCGCGCGTTTGGCGGCGAAGTGTTCGGCCAGCAGCATCCATGCGCCGCCCAGCACCAGCGCCCATGCGATCGGCGTGACTTGGTCGGGCAGTTCGAAACCGAGCTTCTTGACGACCAGGCCGAGCACGGCGGTCACGCCGAACGCGGCTGCCAGCTTGATCGCGTAATCGCGTGGTGCCTGTTCGGAGGGCTGCGCGCGGGACGGGTCGACAAAGCCCAGTGCCAGCTGCACCAGCCGCTCCCGATAGATCAGCACCACCGCGAGGATGGCACCGGCCTGGATGCCGATGTTGAACAGGTCGGAGCGGTGGCCCAGCCAGCCTTCGGCGATCAGCAGGTGGCCGGTGCTGGAGATCGGCAGGAATTCGGTGATGCCTTCGATGACGCCGAGCAGCAGCGCCTGGATCAGATCGGACACGGGAAGGGCAGAGTGGTTGCGGAGGATGCGCAAGGATACGCGGAGCCGCTGCCGGAGCATGCCCGGCCACGGTCGTGGCGGGATGCATGCGGAAATGTATGAAACGGTGCAAATCCCGTTCGACACGCACCAATCCGGTGCTTTTCGTTGAGGGGAATGCCCAGTTCTTCATTGAAATCAATGGGTTGTTTTTTTCTGGTGGTTGGCATGGGATTTGCTTCAATGTCGTGGAGTCTTCCCATCCAGAGGTCCCCAGATGTCCCAGGAACACGTTGAAAAGTTGATCAAGGACAACAAGGTCGAGTTCGTCGACCTGCGTTTCGTCGACATGCGCGGCGTGCAGCAGCACGTCACCTTCCCGATCAGCATCGTCGAGCCGAGCCTGTTCGAGGAAGGCAAGATGTTCGACGGTTCCTCGATCTCGGGCTGGAAGGGCATCAACGAATCGGACATGGTGCTGATGCCGGATCCGGACACCGCCTACGTGGACCCCTTCTACGCCGACCCGACGCTGGTGCTGACCTGCGACGTGCTCGAGCCGTCCACCATGCAGGGCTACTCGCGCGATCCGCGCGGCATCGCCAAGCGCGCCGAGGCCTACCTGAAGTCCTCCGGCATCGCCGACATCGCCTTCTTCGGCCCGGAGCCGGAGTTCTTCATCTTCGATTCGGTGCGTTTCGCCAACGACATGGGCCACACCTTCTTCGAGGTGGGTTCGGAAGAGGGCGCGTGGAACAGCGGCGCCAAGCTGGATGGTGCCAACAGCGGCTACCGGCCGGGCATCAAGGGCGGCTACTTCCCGGTGCCGCCGACCGATTCGCTGCATGACCTGCGCGCCGAGATGGTCAAGACGCTGGAGCAGGTCGGCATCGAGACCGAGGTGCACCACCACGAAGTGGCCACCGCCGGCCAGTGCGAGATCGGCACCAAGTTCAACTCGCTGGTGAAGAAGGCCGACGAGCTGCTGACGATGAAGTACATCGTCAAGAACGTGGCCTTCCGCAACGGCAAGACCGCCACCTTCATGCCCAAGCCGATCGTCGGCGACAACGGCAGCGGCATGCACGTGCACCAGAGCCTGGCCAAGGGCGGCACCAACCTGTTCTCCGGCGACGGCTACGGCGGCCTGAGCCAGCTGGCGCTGTGGTACATCGGCGGCATCTTCAAGCATGCCAAGGCGATCAACGCGTTCTCCAACTCGGGCACCAACAGCTACAAGCGCCTGGTGCCGGGCTTCGAGGCGCCGGTGATGCTGGCCTATTCGGCGCGCAACCGTTCGGCTTCGTGCCGCATCCCGTGGGTGTCCAACCCGAAGGCGCGCCGTATCGAAATGCGCTTCCCCGACCCGCTCCAGTCCGGCTACCTGACCTTCACCGCGCTGATGATGGCCGGCCTGGACGGCATCAAGAACCAGATCGACCCGGGCGAGCCGAGCGACAAGGACCTGTACGACCTGCCGCCGGAAGAAGAGAAGAAGATCCCGCAGGTCTGCTCCGGCCTGGATCAGGCACTGGAAGCGCTGGACAAGGACCGCGAGTTCCTCAAGGCCGGCGGTGTCATGTCCGACGATTTCATCGACGGTTACATCGCGTTGAAGATGCAGGAAGTGACCAAGTTCCGCGCGGCCACGCATCCGCTCGAATACCAGCTGTACTACGCCAACTGAGGCAATGACGGCATCGGTGCCGGGCCGCGTGCCCGGCACCGACGTCGAGTGCGTCGAGAGGAGCCGCCGCGAGGCGGCGGCCTGCAGGGGATTGCAGGTGCCCGTGCCCGGCGATGCGTCGGGCAACGGGCCGATGGCCGCGATGCGGCCATCCGTCAGCGGGGCATGCAGGCCGCAAGCCGGCATGCCCGCAGTGCAGCGGCGTCGCCTGCCATCGGCGTCGCCATCGAGCAGCGTCCGGCCGCAAATGGGCCGGTCCCATCCACCAACGGGGTATGCACATGAAATTGATCACCGCCGTCATCCGACCGTTCAAGCTGGACGAGGTGCGCGAAGCGCTCGCCCAGGCTGGCGTGTCGGGCATCACCGTGACCGAAGTCAAAGGCTTCGGCCGCCAGAAGGGCCACACCGAGCTGTACCGCGGCGCCGAGTACGTCGTCGATTTCCTGCCCAAGATCAAGATCGAGACCGTGGTTACCGATGACCGTCTGGATGCCGTGCTGGAAGCGATCCAGCAATCCGCCGGCACCGGCAAGATCGGCGACGGCAAG
>DMID01000100.1:4116-4386 GCA_003449195.1 Lysobacteraceae bacterium
CGGCAAGATCGGCGACGGCAAGATCTTCGTGACCACGATCGAGCAGGTCATCCGCATCCGCACCGGCGAAATCGGCGCCGACGCGCTCTAACCCCCACTCGGAGCCCCCATGATGATCAAGACTCGTCTTTCCGCCGGGTGGAAGTCCCGGTTGCACGGCCTCGGTCTGGCCTTGCTGGTTGCCGGCCTGAGCACGGTGTCCTTCGTCGGCGTGGCCTCGGCCGCGCAGGATGCCGCCGCACCGGCCGCCGCGCAGACCTCGCCGGTGGC
>DMID01000091.1 GCA_003449195.1 Lysobacteraceae bacterium
GTCACCGGCGACAAGCCGCTGGACTGGGTGAGGGCGCGCAATGCGCAGACCGAATCCACGCTGGCGGCCACGCCGCGTTTCAAGGCGATGGAGGCGGACATCCGCGCCATCCTCGATTCGGACGCCAAGATCCCCGGCGTGCAGAAGATCGGCGCGTACTACTACAACTTCTGGAAGGACAAGCAGCACGAGCGCGGCCTGTGGCGGCGCACCACGCTGGAGGAATACCGCAAGCCCGAGCCGCGCTGGGAAACCGTGCTGGACCTCGATGCACTGAACAAGGCCGAAGGCGCGAAGTGGGTCTGGCATGGCGCCGACTGTCTGCGTCCGCGGCTTCAAGGGGGCGTGTACCAGCGCTGCCTGATCGCGCTTTCGCCGGGCGGTTCGGATGCCGATGTCACCCGCGAGTTCGACCTGACCACCAAGCAGTTCGTGGAAGGCGGCTTCCGTCGTCCCGAAGCCAAGGGCGGGCTGGGCTGGATCGACGAGAACACCGTGTACGTCTATACCGATTTCGGCGAAGGCTCGCTGACCGGTTCCGGCTATCCGCGCATCGTCAAGCAGTGGAAGCGCGGCACGCCGCTGGCCTCGGCCGCCACCGTGTACGAGGGCCAGCCCGGGGACATGTACATCGCCGCGATGCACGACGACACGCCCGGCTACGAGCGCGATTTCGTCAGCCGCACGCTGGCCTTCTACAACGACGAGCTGTACCTGCGCGGCCAGGACGGCGGGCTGAGCAAGATCGACGTGCCCAACTCGGCGCAGAAGTCGGTGTTCCGCCAGTGGCTGGGCCTGGAACTGCGCGAGCCGTGGACGACGGGCGGCACCACCTATCCTGCCGGCGCGTTCATCGTGACCGACTTCGACGCCTTCATGGCCGGCAAGCGCGACTTCGACGTGCTGTTCCGCCCGGACGCGCACACCTCGCTGGCGGGGGTGACGCTGACGAAAAACCACGTCGTGCTGAACATCCTCGACGACGTGAAGAACCGCCTGAGCGTGCTGACCCACGGGCCCAAGGGCTGGGCTGCGCAGCCACTCAAGGTGGGCGCGGGCGACATCGGCACCACCAGCGTGGGCGCCGTGGACAAGGACGACAGCGACCTGTTGTGGGTCACCACCACCGGTTACCTCACCCCCACCACGCTGCTGATGGGCGATGCAGGCAAGCCGGCCGCACCGTTGCAGGCCATCAAGGCGATGCCGGCCTTCTTCGATGCCGGCGGCGAGGTGGCCGAGCAGCATTTCGCCACCTCCAAGGACGGCACCAAGGTGCCGTACTTCATCGTGCGGCCGAAGGACCTGGCCTTCGACGGCAAGGCGCCCACCCTGCTGTACGGCTACGGCGGTTTCGAGATCTCGCTGACGCCCAGCTACTCGGGCAGCATCGGCAAGGGCTGGCTGACCGGCCCGGACGGCAAGGCCGGCGGCGTGTACGTGGTGGCCAACATCCGCGGCGGCGGCGAATACGGCCCGCGCTGGCATCAGGCCGCACTCAAGGCCAACCGCCATAAGGCCTACGAAGACATGGCCGCAGTGGCGCAGGACCTGATCGAGCGCAAGGTCACCTCGCCGGCGCATCTGGGCGTGATGGGCGGCAGCAACGGCGGGCTGATGGCCGGCAACATGCTGGTGCAGTACCCGCAGCTGTTCGGCGCGGTGGTGGTGCAGGTGCCGCTGCTGGACATGAAGCGCTACAGCCACCTGCTGGCCGGTGCCTCGTGGATGGCCGAATACGGCGACCCGGACACCGCCGATTGGGATTTCATCAAGACCTTCTCCCCGTACCAGCTGTTCGATGCGAAGAAGGACTACCCGCCGGTGATCTTCCTCACCTCGACCCGCGACGACCGCGTCCACCCCGGCCACGCCCGCAAGATGGCCGCGCAGATGCTCGATGCCGGCAAGGACGTGACCTACTACGAGAACATCGAAGGCGGCCACGGCGGCGCGGCCGACAATTCGCAGGCCGCACACATGGCCGCACTGGCCTACAGCTTCCTGTGGGAGCGGTTGAAGGATTGATGCCTGATACGGCGGCATCGTTCGGTGCCGCCAGTTTGTTTGCATCAAGTCCGAGTGCTGCAATTCGAGTGCAGCAATAAGCGGGAACGGATTCGAGCATGACCAGCATGCAATTGTTCAATCGCAAGACCCTTGCCCGGCATTTCCGCCAGGAAGCCATTCCCGCAGAGCATGCGCGCATCCTCGAAAGCTGGGCGGCGATGATTCGCGAAGGGCGTGTGCGCCACTTGAAGGAAGTGGCGCTGCACGGCGAGTTCAAGTCGAAAATCGTCGAGGCCGTGTTGGGCTATCGCGGTCCGGCCAGCGGTGCCGATTACACGGTATCGGCCGAGCAGACCATCATCCGCGGCAGCGTCGATCTGGCGCTGGGCCATTTCGGCGACAAGAAGGCCGAAATCGTTGCGCCATTCGAGTTGAAGGGCGCGGATACTCGCGACCTCGATGCCATCATGCCAGGACGCAACAAAAGCCCGGTGCAGCAGGCGTGGGAATACGCCACCAACGCACGCGGCGTGAAATGGGTGCTGGTGTCGAACATGCTGGAGCTGCGCCTGTACGGTTTCGGCGAAGGTACCAGCGCGTATGAGCGCTTCCAGTTGGAGCAGCTCACTCAGCCGGAGGAATACGCCCGCTTCATGCTGCTGCTGTCGGCGCAAAACCTGCTGTCGGGCAGGACGTACGCGCTGCTGGAACAAAGTCGGCGCGAAGACAAGGACATCACCGACCGCCTTTACCAGGATTACAAGGCGCTGCGCCTGCAATTGATCGCGGCCGTGCAGGCCGCCAGCGCGCAGGTGACGCCGCTTTCGTGCATCGCGTTGGCGCAGAAGATCCTCGACCGCGTGTTGTTCGTGGCGTTTGCCGAGGATGCCGGCCTGTTGCCGCGCGACACGCTTGCCAGTGCCTTTGCCAACCGCAATCCCTACAACCCGCATCCGGTATGGAGCAACTTCACCGGTCTGTTCCGCGCCATCGACAAGGGCAACACGGAGCTTGGCATCCCGCGCTACAACGGCGGCCTGTTTGCGGACGATGCCGCGATCAATGCACTGGCCCTGCCGGACGGAATTTGCGAGGCGTTCAAGAAACTGGGCGAATACGACTTCGCCTCCGAAGTGTCAGTCACGGTGCTCGGCCACATTTTCGAACAGTCCATTGCCGACGTGGAGCGGTTGCAGGCGGCGGCGCGCGGCGAAAAGGTGGGGGAGGAAAAGGCCACCGGCACCTCCGGCCGACGCAAGCGCGACGGCGTGGTTTACACGCCCGACTACATGCCCGCTTCATCGTAGCCGAGACGCTGGGTGCGCATTTGCGCGAGTTGTTCGACGGCATCCTGCGCGAACACGCGAAGAAAGACACGGACATTTCCGACTACGCCAACATCACATGGCGCAGGAAAACCGGCGAACTCGATGCCTGGCTGGCCTGGCGCGAGCGCCTGAAGGGATTGCGCATCGTTGACCCGGCCTGCGGCTCGGGGGTGTTCCTCATCATGGCTTTCGATTTCATGAAAGCCGAGTTGACCCGCGTCAACGACAAGATTGCCGAGTTGCAGGGCACGCGCCACTCCGACGACCTGCTGGATTCGGACAGCGAAATCCTCACCAGGAACCTGTTCGGCGTGGACGTGAACCTGGAAAGCGTGGAAATCGCCAAGCTTTCCCTGTGGATCAAGACTGCCAAGCCGGGCAAGGTGCTGGACACGCTGGACGGCAGCCTGCGCGTGGGCGACAGCTTGATCGAAGACGCCAACTTTGCCTACCTCGACCATGCCTTCAACTGGCATGCCGCCTTTCCGCAGGTGTTTGCCGAAGGCGGCTTCGACGTGGTGCTGGGCAACCCGCCGTATGTGCGCATGGAATTGCTCAAGCCGCTCAAGCCGTATCTGGAAGAGCGCTACGAAGTGGTTTCCGACCGCGCCGACCTGTATTGCTACTTTTACGAGCGCGGCATCAAGCTGCTCAAGCCGGGTGGGCGGCTGGGTTTCATTTCGTCCAACACGTTTTTCAAGACCGGCTCGGGCCGGCCGCTGCGCGAGTTCCTGCTGCGCGAGGCCACGCTGGAAAGCGTGGTGGACTTCGGCGATCTGCAAGTATTCGACGGCGTGACCACATACCCGGCCATTGTCACCTTGCGGCGTGGCGCGGCAGCGGAACAACACCTGCTGCGCTTCTGGAAAGTGGCGGCGTTGCCGGACAGCAATTTCAATGCGGAATGGCAGGCGCATGCCGCGCCGTTCCCGCAATCGGCGCTGGGTGCGGGTTCGTGGGAGTTGGAAGGCGACGATCTGCGCCGCTTGCGCGAGAAGATTCGCGCAGGTCGTCGCACGCTCAAGCAGGTGTACGGCGCGCCGTTGTACGGCATCAAGACCGGCTTGAACGATGCCTTCGTGATCGACACGCCGACCAAGCAGCGGCTGTGCCGGCAGGATGCCCGCTCCGCCGAGTTGCTCAAGCCGTTTCTGGAAGGCAAGGACTTGAAACGCTGGCGCGTCGAATCACGCGGCTTGTGGCTGATCTACATCCCGAAGAACAAGATCGACATCGACGATTACCCGGCTATCCGCGATTGGTTGTTGCCGTACCAACCGGCGCTGGAAAAGCGCGCGACCAAACAGGCGTGGTTCGAGTTGCAGCAGGCGCAGGAGGCCTATGCCGCGCATTTTACCGGTGACAAAATCCTGTACCCGGAGTTCTGCGCCGCGCCGCAATTCCTTTGCGAGCATGGGTATTACACCAACAACAAGTGCTACTTCATCGGCTCAACCGATGTCCATTTGGCCGCTTACCTGAACTCGCGCGTTGCGTGGTGGATGATTACTGGAACCAGCGTCCCGGTGCGCGGCGGTTTCTACCAGATGCACTCGCAATACGTCGAAACCGCACCGATTCCCGACTGGAACGAGGCGCAGAAATCCGACTTGGCCGATCTTGCCGACAAGGCCGGCAAGGCCGCGCGCGAGCGGCTGGACAGGCAGCAAGCCTTCGCCCGCCGCATCCTCGACCTGCATCCGGCGGATGACGGCCAGACAAAGCTCAACGTCAAGCTGCGCGAATGGTGGGCGCTGGCGGACTTCGCCGCTTTCCGCCGTGAAGCGAAAAAACTGTTCAAGCAGGACATCCCGCTGAAGGAACGCGGCGATTGGGAAGAGCTGTTCAACGAACAACGCGCCGCCGTGCGCGAACGGGACGACACAATCGCCGCTGCCGAGGCGCGCATCGACCGCATCGTGTACGGCTTGTTCGGTCTGGATGCGGAAGAAATCGCGCTGCTGGAAGCCGCCGGGCGCGTCGGGCCGGCGTGACGCCCGCTCGGCGCTGGCGTGGCGCTTTCAGCGCGGCAACGTCTGCAACCCGCGTTCGATGCGGCGCACGGCTTCCTGCAGGCGCTCCAGGCTGTCGGCGTAGGCGAAGCGCACGTGGCGGCGGCTGTTGAAGTCGCCGAAGTCGATGCCGGGGGTGAAGGCGACGTGCTCGGTTTCGAGGAAGTGCGCGCAGAACGCCTGCGCGTCGTCGCTGAAGCGGCCGATGTCGGCGTACAGGTAGAACGCGCCCTGCGGCTGCACGGGGATGTCGAAACCCAGCCCGCGCAGCGCCGGCAGCAGCCAGTCGCGGCGTTCGGCGAAGGCATGACGGCGCTGTTCGAGGATTTCGATGGTGGCCGGCTCGAAGCAGGCCAGCGCGGCGTATTGGGCAACGGTGGACGGAGCGATGTAGAGGTTCTGCGCCAGCCGTTCCAGCGCCGGCACCGCATCTTGCGGCGCCACCAGCCAGCCCAGCCGCCAGCCGGTCATGCCGAAATACTTGGAGAAGCTGTTCAGCACGAACGCCTCGTCATCCACTTCCAGCACGCTGGTCGCATCCATGCCGTAGGTCAGGCCGTGGTAGATCTCGTCCACCACCAGCCGGCCGCCGCGCGCCTTCACCGCCGCCGCCAGCGCGGCCAGCTCATCGCGCGAAAGCACGGTGCCGGTGGGGTTGGCCGGCGAGGCGGCCA